>JAAZHF010000103.1 GCA_012510865.1 Gammaproteobacteria bacterium | reverse complement strand
GTGCCCCGGTGCGCAACGTCGATTACACGGTGCAGCCGATGGGCCGCGGCAGCTTCGGCGGAAACATGCTCATCGCCTCCACCTGGCACCACCGCGAGGAAATGAAGCGCATCGGCCGCGGCAACGCGCAGCGGCGCTGGCCGGTCCAGCCCCAGGAGCCGGCGCTGGCCTACGACGCCGCCCACAACCGGCTGCTGGTCTCGGCCGCCGTGCTGCAGCCGCCGGTGCTGGACATGTCGCTCGATGGCGCCGCCCACTACGGCAGCTTCGGCGCCCTGGTCGCGCACGAACTCAGCCACGCGGTGGACGGAAAGGGCCGCCACGTGGACGCCAGCGGCGACATCCGTGACTGGTGGACCCCCGCCGCCGCGGCCGCCTGGAACGGCCGCCTGGACGCGCTGGCCGCGCAGTACGGCGCCTACGACGTGCCCGGCATCGAAGGGCGCAAGGTCAACGGCAGCCTGACCCGGGACGAGAACGCCGCCGACCTGGCCGCGGTCGAGGTCGCCCTGGACGCGCTCGAACAGGCGATGCCGGCCGCGGGCAAGCCCGGGCGCGAGGCATTTTTCGGCGCTTGGGCCGGACTGTGGCGCGAGCAGCTGTCGCCGGCGCTGGCCGAGCAGCGCTGGGGCACCGCGCCGCAGGCCCCCGGCAAGTGGCGGAGCAACGGGCCCCTGGCCAACCTCCCCGCCTTCGCCGAGACCTACGGCTGCAAGGCCGGCAGCGCGATGCTCCGCGGCGAGGCGGAGCGCGTCGGGATCTGGCGCTGACGCCGGCTCAGAACCTGCGCGCGCCGCGGCCGCGGCCGCGGCCGAAGGGAGGCTGCCCGCGCCAGTAGCGGATCAGCAGCCAGCCGAAGAGCATGCCGCCCAGGTGGGCGAAGTGGGCGACGCCGGACTGCGTACCGGTGATGCCGAGGTAGAGCTCGATCGCACCGTAGACGATCACCAGCGTCCGCGCCTTCATCGGGATCGGCGGGATCAGCAGCATGACGCGCTGGTGCGGGAACAGCATGCCGTAGGCGAGCAGCAGGCCGAACACGCCGCCCGATGCGCCCACGGTCGGATAGGGCATGGCGCCCTGCGCCACCGACCAGCTGGCGACGAGCAGCTGGCAGAGGCCGGCGCCGGCCACGCACACCAGGAAGAAAGCCAGGAAGCGCCTTGGTCCCCAGGTGTACTCGAGCTGCGAACCGAACATCACCAGCGCCAGCATGTTGAACAGCAGGTGCGCCAGGTTCCCGTGCAGGAAGCCGTAGCTCAGGAGCTGCCAGGGCGCGAAGCCGGGCGCGCCGGCGAGGAACGGATGCGCATCCCCGCCCAGGGGCCACAGCATCAGCGGCGCGAACACCATCCGCCCCAGCAGGACCTGGAGCAGGAAGGCGACGGCGTTGGCGATCAGCAGGCCCTTGGCGACGGGCGGGAGGCGGTTGAGCATTGCGGGTCCTTGCGGTGCAGCGGCAATGATACCGTTGCGTGGCCTCCGCCAGTCTCACCCGGGGCCCCAGACCTCGGCGTCAAGGCTCCGCGCGGGGCGCATCGCGCGCACCCGGCCGGCGTCCACCTCGACGCCTTCCCGGCGCAGGCGCCCGACCTGCTCCCGCCACTGCGACGATCCCGCGGGGAACGCGATCCGGCCGTCGCTGCGCAGCACGCGGTGCCACGGCAGGGCCGGATCGTCGCTGGCCGCGAGCAGCCGGGCCACCCAGCGGGCGCGCCCCGGCAGGCCCGCGCGGCGCGCGACCTCGCCGTAGCCCGCGACCTCGCCGCGCGGGATCGCGCGCACCGCGGCGAGGATCCGGCCTTCCGGGCTGGTTTCGACCATTGCGCTAGGATAGCGGCCCCAGGTCCGCAGCGCGGGTGCCGCCATGCAGAACTTCGAACAGGTCCGCCGCCACGTCGCGACCAACGGCTTCCGGACCATCGTCAACGAGCCCTTCGTCGTCGGCGTCGAGCTCAGCCTCGACGGCGGCCGCCGCCACCAGTCGATCTTCCTCACCGAGCTGCAGGACGACGACAAGCGCTGCTACCTGAGGGTCAGCACCGCGGTCGCGCCGATCACCGGCATCGACGCCCGCCGCGCCCTCGCCTTCAACTGGGACAGCCGCGTGGGCTACCTCGCGATCGGCCGCCTGGACGACGTGCCCTACCTGCAGCTGTGCGAGAACCGGCCCTACGACGCCCTGGACGCCGCCGAGGTCGCGCGCCTGGTGCTGGAGATCGGCGGCATGGGCGACCGCCTCGAGCGCATGCTCGGCGCCGAAGGCGACCTGCTCTAGCCTCGCCGGCGGCGCCGCCCGCCTAGATCAGGCCCATCCGGGCCAGCAGGCGGAACAGCCCGTAGGCGATCGCGCCGGACATCGGGATGGTCAGGATCCAGGCGCCGATCATCTTCTCGACCACGGTCCACTTGATGGCGTTGAGC
>JAAZHF010000102.1 GCA_012510865.1 Gammaproteobacteria bacterium | reverse complement strand
GGAGCAGGCGCTGCGCGGCGCGCATGCGCGCGCCGACCTGCGCGCGCAGCGCGCGGTTGGCCTCCTCCAGTTCGCGGGTGCGCGCGTCCACCCGGTACTCGAGCTCGGCGTGCGCCGCCTTCAGGTGGTCCTGCGACCGCTTGCGGGCCAGCGCGCCGCCGATGTGGTGGGCGACGAAGGTCAGCAGCTTCTGGTCATGCACGCTGAAGCCGATCTCGGGCGAATAGCTCTGCACGGCGATCACGCCGACCGCCACGCCGTCGCGCATCAGCGGCACGCCCAGCCAGCAGTGCGCGAGCGAGCCGTGGTGGCGGAGTTCGCCGGAGGCCTCGAGGCGGGCGATCTCGGCGCGGTCGGCGAGCAGCGCCCGCGCGTTGCTGATCACGTACTCGCTCAGCCCGCGCATCATCCGCCGCGGCTTGCGCACGATGTCGCGCTCGTCGACCGAGTACGGGAACTCGATCCGGCTGCCGTCGCCGGTGACCATCGCGATGTAGAAGTTGCGCGCGTACAGCAGCTCGCCGACCACGGCGTGGATGTCGCCGTAGAAGCGCTCGACGCTGCCCGCGGTGAAGCTGAGCTCGCTGATCCGGAACAGCGCGCGCTGCAGCCGCTCGGCGCGCTGGCGTTCGACGATCTCCGCCTGCAGCACCTCGTTGGCCTGCTGCAGCTCGCGGGTGCGGGCGACCACGCGGCGCTCGAGCTCGGCCTGCGCGTGCTTGCGGTCCAGGGCGGTGAGGATGCGCTGGGCGACGAACTCCAGCAGCGCCCGGTCCTCGTTGGTGTAGCAGCTGGGCCGGTCGTAGCTCTGCACCACGATCGCGCCGCTGACCCTGCCTTCGCGCCGCATCGGCACGCCGAGCCAGTCGGCGGCGTCGGGACCGTGGCTCGGGTCGCGGTCGACGTGCAGCTGCTCGCGGATCAGTTCCGACGGCCCGCGCAGCGGCTGCCCGTGCCGCAGCAGGGCCACGGTCAGGCTGTTGGGCATCTCGGCCACCGGGGTCTCGACCTCGGGCTGGGCCACCCAGGGATCGAGCAGGTCGGCGAAGTACAGGAAGCGGACGGTCGCGCGCACGTCGTCGTAGAGCACGATGTAGAAGTTGGCCGCCGACATCAGGCCGCCCACGACGCCATGGATGCGCTTGAGCATCTCCTCCATCTCGCGGCCGGAGCCGGCGAGGTCGGCGATCTCGTACAGGGCCTGCTGCAGCCGCTCCGACTTCCGCAGCGACGCTATCCGCGCCTCGGCCTGCGCCGAGGCGATGGTGGCCGACACCAGGCGACGTGCCAGCGCGCGCCAGGCCTCGCGCGAACCCGGCGTCAGCGGCTCGGGCAGGCGCGCGGCGATCGCGACGCGGGCCTCGCCCTCGTCCCAGGCCTCGTCGATCAGCGCCCCGCTGCCGTCGGCGGGAACGGCGCGCCCGGATACCAGGGCATGCGCGCGGCGGCGCAGGGTCTCGGCCACGCCTTCGACCTCGGAGCTGCCGGGACCCAGGCGTTCGTCGTCCCAGCACACCACCACCGCCGAACCGGTCGGCAGCGATTGCGCGAGCATGACCGCCAGCCCCGCGAGGTCGACCTCGCGCGGCGGTGCGGTCACCGGGATGTCCAGCAATGCCTGCACGCGCGGCGTCCCTCTCCACCTGTCGCTCCCAGAGGGAAAACGGGGGAAGCAGCCGCGCTCGGCAACGCAGTCCGCCGGCCTCCCCCATCGGCCCCGGGCGACATCATGCACGCAGCGGCGCCCGTGCGCACGGGCTTCCCGCCATCCCGCCCAGGGCTTACCCTCGCGGGGATGGAGCATCCGCAGTCCCGCGCCCCGGCCGAGGCCACCGACGACGCGCTGATGCTGGCCTGGGCCGGCGGCGACGCTGCGGCGTTCGAGGCGCTGTACGGACGCCACCGGGAGCGGCTCTACCGCTTCCTGCTCCGCGAACTGCGCGATCCGGGACTCGCCGACGAGGTCTTCCAGGACACCTGGCAGCGGGTGGTCGCGGCGGGGGCCGGCTGGCGCCCCGATGCACCATTCGCCACCTGGCTGTACCGGATCGCGCGCAATCGCGTCGCCGACCACTGGCGGGCGCGCCAGCACCGCCCACCGGCCCCTGCCGACGCCGACGAACGCAGCCTGCGCGTGGCGGACCCGGATACGCCGGAACTGCGCATGGACGCGCTGCAGCGGCGCCGCGGCCTGCAGCAGGCGCTCGACTCCCTGCCGCGCGAACAGCGCGAGGTCGTGCTCCTGCGCCTGGAACAGGAGCTCACGCTCGAGGACATCGCGGGGATCACCGGCGTCGGCCGCGAAACCGTGAAGTCGCGGCTGCGTTACGCCATGGACAAGCTGCGGGCGGCCCTGGTCGAGTCCGGCCCCGTGCCCGAACCGCAGGAGGCGGCGCCATGACCCGCCCCGGCCGACCCGATCCGCTGCAGCCCGACGAGCGGGCCCTGGCCGATGCCCTGGCCACGACGGCGCCCGCGCAGGGCCCGGACCCGGCGCTGGACGCCGCCATCCTTGCCGCTGCGCGCGCCGACGCGGCGGCCCGTTCCGGCGCCGGCACGGGCCCCGCTCCCGAAGCAGCGACCGTCGCGCGTGCCACGACCGGCGGCACCGGCTCCGGGCGCCGCCGGCGCCGCGGCCCGGCCTGGCTGCGCGGCGGTGCGCTGGCGGCGACCCTGCTGCTGGCGGTGGGCGTGGCCTGGCAGCTGCGGCCGCAGTTCGATGCGCGGATCGCGGAGCCGGTGCCCGCGCAGGCCCCGGCGGCCATGGCACCCGCGGCGGCGCCGGCGGAGCCCGCGCCACCCGGTCCGACGGCGCCGGCGGGTGTGGTTCCGGAAACACCTCCCGAGCCGGCAGCCAGGGCAACGCCCACGGCCAAGGCCCGCGAGGCAACGGTGACGTCGGCGGCCCCGGACGCGCTCCGGCGTCCGCCGCCCGCGCCGCCCCCGCCTGCACCGCCGGCTCCACCTGCGCCCCAGGGGCCGGCACCCGCCGCGCCCGTGGCCGCCCTCCAGCGCCAGGCGCTCCCGGCCCGGGCGCCGGTCGAGGTCGAGACCGACACCGGCACCGGCACCGATGCCAACGCCGATACCGATGCCGATGCCGAACAGGGCACGTGGTTCGACCAGCCGCTGGACGAGACGCCGCCAGCCTCGGTCGACGCGCCGGACGTGCGCGAGGCATGGCTGGGGCGGATCCGCGAACTGATCGCGGCAGAACGCTTCGACGAGGCGCGCGCCAGCTTCGCCGAGTTCCAGCGCCGCCATCCCGACGCCGCGGTCCCCGACGACCTGCGCCAGCTCCTGGGCGGCGAATGAGCACCACGCTGGCCGCGCCCGCGAGCCACGAGCTCGTGGTGAAGCACAGCCGCTTCCTCGCCAGCGCCGCGCCCGTGGCCGACGCCGACGCGGCCGCCGCCTTCATCGCCTCGGCCTCGGTGCCCGACGCGACGCACAACTGCTGGGCCTGGCGCATCGGCGACGCCTACCGCTCCAGCGACGACGGCGAACCGGCCGGCACCGCCGGGCGCCCGATCCTCGCCGCGATCGACGGCCAGGGCCTGGACGGCGTCGCGGTCGTGGTCACCCGCTGGTACGGCGGCATCAAGCTCGGCGCCGGCGGCCTGGTCCGCGCCTACGGCGGCACCGCGGCCGAATGCCTGCGCACCGCAGAGCGCCGCGAGGTCGTCGAGCGGGCGGAGGTCGATGTCGAGTGCCCCTTCGCGGACATCGCCGCGGTGCACGGCGCGCTGGCCGCCTTCGACGCCGAAAAGCTGGACGAGGAGTTCCGCGCCGAGGGCGTGCGCTTCCGCCTGCGCCTGCCCGCGGCCCGCCTGGAGGCACTGGCCACCCACCTGCGCGACGCCACGCGCGACCGCGCGCGCGTGGGCGACCCATAGCGCCTGGCCATCGGCGACAATGGCCGGATGGCCCAGTTCGCGAACACGTCCACGCCCCCGCCTGCCCCCGCCGCGCGCGACGACGCATCCACCGACAGGAAGACGGCCCCGCTCTCCGCGCTGCGCCCGCTGTGGCCGTTCCTGGCCCGGCACCGCGGCCTGCTGGCGGCCTGGCTGCTGGCGCTGGTGGCGTCCAGCACCGCGACCCTGAGCCTGCCGGTGGCGGTGCGCTACATGATCGACGACGGCTTCGCCAGCGGCACCGGCATCGACGCCGCCTTCGTGCTGCTGTTCCTGGTGACCCTGGCGCTGGCGATCGCGACCGCGGCGCGCTTCTTCTTCGTCTCCCTGCTGGGCGAGAAGGTGGTCGCCGACCTGCGCACGCAGCTGTTCGGCCACCTGGTGGGCCTGGACCAGGCCTTCTTCGAGCGCAGCCGCAGCGGCGAGCTGGTCTCGCGCCAGGTCGCCGACACCGAGCTGCTGCGCGGCGTGGTCGCGACCAGCATGTCGGTCGCGCTGCGCAGCGCGGTGATGGTGGCCGGCAGCATCGCCATGCTGGTGGTGACCAGCCCGCGGCTGGCGGCCTGGACCCTGGTCGGTATCCCGCTGGCGGTGCTGCCTCTGGTGCTGGGCGGCCGCCGCCTGCAGCGCATCTCGCGCCAGAGCCAGGACCGCGTGGCCGAAGCGAACGCGCTGGCCACCGAAACCCTGGGCGCGATCGACACCGTGCAGTCGCATGCTCGCGAAGGCCACGAG
>JAAZHF010000101.1 GCA_012510865.1 Gammaproteobacteria bacterium | reverse complement strand
CCTACGCCCGGCTCAAGTTCGAATCCGGCACCCACCGCGTGCAGCGCGTCCCCGAGACGGAGTCCCAGGGCCGCATCCACACGTCGGCGGCGACGGTCGCAATCATCCCGGTCGAGGAGGAGGGCGAGCCCATCGAGATCAATCCCTCCGACCTGCGCGTGGACACCTTCCGCTCGTCCGGCGCGGGTGGCCAGCACGTCAACAAGACCGACTCCGCGATCCGCATCACCCACCTGCCCTCGGGCGTGGTGGTGGAATCCCAGAGCGAGCGCTCGCAGCACGCCAACAGGGACAAGGCGATGAAGCGCCTGCGCGCGACCCTGGCCGAGGCCGAGGCGGAGCGGCGCGCCGCCGCGACCGCCGCCAGCCGCAAGCTGCAGGTCGGCAGCGGCGACCGCAGCCAGCGCCTCCGGACCTACAACTATCCGCAGGGACGGATCACCGACCATCGCGTGGACGGGCTGACCCTGTACGACCTCCCGAACGTGATGGACGGCGCGCTCGATGCGCTGGTGGACCGGCTCGCGCGCGAGCACCAGGCCGACGAGCTCGCGCGCCTGGCCGGCCACGCGGCCTGAACCGCGCCCCCGTCGCGGCCGGAGCCGCTGCGTCAGCCGCCCTGGCCCGCCGCGGGTCCGCCGGCGGCCTCGATGGCCTGCTCCAGTTCGGCCGCGGTCACCGGGCCCAGGAAGGTCCTGGCGAGCCGCCCGTCCGGAGCGACCAGGCAGGTGAGCGGCAGCCCGCGCGGCGTGGGGAAGTCGGCCGGCGGATCGTAGACGTCGACGATCGCGACCGGGTACACCACCGGCCGCTCCTCGAGGAAGGCGCGCAATGTGTCGGGGTCGGTGTCCTCGTAGGCGAGGCCGATGACCTCCACGTGTTCGCGCATCGCGTCGAGCGCCGACAGCTCGGGCATTTCCTTGATGCACGGCGCGCACCAGGTGGCCCAGAAATTGACCACCACCCAGCGTCCGCGGCGGTCGGCGAGGCTCCATCGGCTGCCGTCCAAGGTGGTGACGACCAGCTCCGGGCCGGCCGGCGGTGCCTCCTGCCGGCAGCCCGCGGCAAGGAGCAGGGCAAGCAAGGCGGCGAGCAAGGGGCGCAGTGGCATGGCGGTCATTCCGGTGGGGTGTCCAGGCAGTCGCCGACGCGGCGGCGGAGGAGGTCGCGCAGCGGCAGGCGCAGCTGGTCGATGATGGCGATCACCGCGGCGCCGCGCGGATCGTCCGCGCCCGGCAGGTGGGCCTCTGCGATCGGGATGCGCAGCTGGGCGGCCTCGTAGAGCTCCGCGAGGGCCAGCCCGTCCAGGTCGCGGGCCAGCAGCCACTCGCCGTCCTCGGCCCGGCGCACGACGTTGATCGACTCGAGCTGCGCCAGCGTCACCTGCACCAGGTCGTCGGTCAGCACCGGTTCGCAGGCCAGGATCGCGTCGCTGTGCAGGCCGCGGCCCTCGGCCCGGGCCTCGCCGAAGCGGGCGAGCAGCCGCAGCACCGCGTAGATCTCGTAGCCCTGTGGAAGCCTCAGGTGCGCGGGCTGGTAGCGGAACGCGGAGACCGAGGAGGCGAAGGAGGCCCCGAGGAGGATGCTGGTCCAGCCGCAGTACAGCCAGAGGAGGAAGATCGGCACGAAGGCCACGGCGCCATAGATGTTCTGGTAGGCGTTGAAGCTGCCCAGGTAGAAGCCGATCAGGCGGCGGCCGATCTCCAACAGCAGCACCGCGACCACGGCGCCGGCGAAGGCGTGCCGCCACTGCACGGTGCGATGCGGCACCACGCGGTAGATCATGGCGAACCCGAGCAGCTCGATCACCACCGGGGCCGCCCCAAGCAGCGTCGACTGCAGCCACTGCCCCGGGGCCGTGCTGAACACGTCGAGCGCGAACACGCGTCCCACCACCGACAGGCTCGCCGCCGCCACCAGCGCGCCGAGCGTCAGCACGGTCCAGTACACCAGGAAGCGGGACAGGCGCGGGCGCGCGGTGTGCACGCGCCAGATGCGGTTGAACGCGGACTCGATCCCCACCAGGGTCACCAGCACGGAGACCACGAGCGCGATCACGCCGACGGCGGTGAGCTTGCCGG
>JAAZHF010000100.1 GCA_012510865.1 Gammaproteobacteria bacterium | reverse complement strand
GCGCAGGTGCAGCCTCTTGGTGGTGACGAGCGGGAAGCCCTCGGCAAGGTCGAAGCGCATCTGCCAGCCGAACACGCTGCGTGTGCCGGTGCCGGTGCGGTCGGACTTCTCCGTACCGTGTTCCAGCACGTGGCGCAGGAGATCGAGGTACTGCCGCATTGCTCCGTGGCTCCGTCAGTTGCCGGCCCCGGCCGGCGGGGGTGCGGGCTCGAGCGTCGGCGAGCGCCGCGCCAGCCACAGCCAGTACAGCCCGAGCGCGACGAGGGGCGTGCTCAGCACCTGCCCCATCGTCAGCCATCCGAAGGCAAGGTAGCCGATGTGGGCGTCGGGTTCGCGCACGAACTCGACCAGGAAGCGGAAGGCGCCGTACAGCAGCGCGAACAGGCCCGAGACCGCGTAGCGCGGCCGCGGGCGGCGCGAGAACAGCCACAGCGCCAGGAACATGACGACGCCCTCGAGCAGGGCCTGGTACAGCTGCGAGGGATGCCGCGCGAATGCCTCCAGCTGCCCGGCCTCTTGCAGGGCGCGCAGAGCGGCGTCGTCAAGCCGCGCCAGGTCGGGGGGCAGCGCGCCGCGGAACACGGTCGCCCAGGGAAGGTCGGTGGGCTTGCCCCAGAGCTCGCCGCCGATCCAGTTGCCGATGCGCCCGAAGCCCAGCCCCAGCGGCACCAGCGGCGCAACGAAATCCATGGTGTCGAAGAAGTGCAGGCGGCGCGCGCGCGACCACAGCCAGCACGCGAGCAGCACGCCGAGCAGGCCGCCGTGGAAGCTCATCCCGCCCTCCCAGACGCGCACCAGCATCAGGGGATCGTCGAGGAAGTGCCCGGATGCGTAGAACAGGACGTAGCCGATCCGCCCCCCCAGCACCACGCCGAGCATGCCGTAGAACATGAGGTCGCCGAAGCCGGCTTCATCCACGCCCGGCAGGCGGCCGCCTCGGATCCGCGCGCGGCCCAGCAGCCAGGCGCTGAGGAAGGCCAGGGCGTACATGAGCCCGTACCAGTGCACGCCCGGGGCGAAGGTCCGCCCGAACAGCTCGAAGGCCGGCGACTGGACGGCGACCGGATCGACGAGGTGCAGCAGGCTCATGCCGGCCTCACTCGCGCGCCACGCCGGCCAGCGCGCGCCGCTTGGCCCAGAGGTTGAGGCCCTCGACGAAGGCCGAGAAGCCCATCGACCCGTAGATGTAGCCGCGCGGGATGTGCATGTCGAAGCCCTCGGTGAGCAGGTAGGCGCCGATCAGCACGATGAAGGCGAGCGCCAGCATCTTCACGGTCGGGTTGTTGTCGATGAAGCGTCCCAGCGGCTGCGCGGCGAGCAGCATCACCGCGACGGCGATGAGGATGGCCGCGACCATCACCGGCACGTACTCCGCGGCCATGCCCACGGCGGCGATGACCGAATCCAGCGAGAACACGATGTCGATCACCGCGATCTGGGCGATCACCATGCCGAAGGAGGTCGCGGCCCTGCCCGTGCCGTCGATGTCCTCGTGATCGCCGAGCACCAGCGAGCGGATCTCCATCACGCCCTTCACGATCAGGAACAGGCCGCCGAGGACGAGCACCAGGTCGCGGACCGAGATCCCCTGCCCGAACAGCATGAACAGGTCGCTCGTGAGCCCCGCCAGCCAGGCCAGGGTGAGCAGCAGGCCGATGCGCGTGATGCAGGCCACGGCGATGCCGAACTTGCGCGCGAACTCGCGGCGAGCCACCGGCAGCCGGCTGACCGCGATCGAGATGAACACCAGGTTGTCGATGCCGAGAACGATCTCGATCGTGGCCAGCGTGACCAGCAGGATCCAGACCTGCGGGTCGGTTATCAGTTCGATCATTGCTTGCTTGTCCTTCGGGATTCGTCGCCCGTGCGCGGCACGGGATTCATGGCAGGCGCGGCAGGAGCAGGGCGCCCCACACCAGCAGCACGTTGAGCATCAGCACGAAGACCGCCGCCGAGCCCATGTCCTTGGCGCGGCCGGCAAGCTCGTGGTACTCGTCGCCGTAGCGGCCGATCACGGCCTCGATGGCGGAATTCAGCAGTTCCACGGCCAGCACCAGGAACAGGCTGCCGACCAGCAGCGCGCGCTCCACCCCGTCCTGCCCCAGCCACCACCCGGTGGGCGCGAGCACGGCGAACAGGCAGACCTCGAGCCTGAACGACGACTCGTGCAGCCAGGCCGCGCGCAGGCCCTGCAGCGACCAGACGGTCGCCTTCAGCATGCGCGCCGGGCCGCGTGGGACATGGCCGGTCTGGTCCGCCATGGCGCCGCCGCTCAGCGGGGGCCGCCGCGGGGCGACGCCGGTGCCGGCACGATGCCGGCGGTGTGGGGGCGCCCGCCGGGAAGGCGGCGCCGGCTTGGGAACTGCATGCG
>JAAZHF010000099.1 GCA_012510865.1 Gammaproteobacteria bacterium | reverse complement strand
CTCGACCGGGCGCGCGAGGGCAACGGGCCGGGCGCCGCCGGCCCGCCCACGGTCTACCGCGCGCTCGACTGCCTGCAGGCCAACGGCGTCATCCACAAGCTGCAGTCGGTCAACGCCTTCGTGGCCTGCCACCACCCCAGCACCGCGCAGCACTCGGTGCCGTTCCTGATCTGCGACAGCTGCCATGCGGCGATCGAGCTCGAGGACCTGGCGATCGTTGCCGCGCTCGACCAGCGCCCCCGCGCGCTAGGTTTCGAGCCGCGGGCGCAGACGCTGGAAGTGAACGGAACCTGCGCCGCATTCAGCCACGCGGGCGGGCGCTAACTCAGCGCGGGAACAGCCCCGGCACGTCGGCGGGCAGGGATCCTTCCAGGCGCAGCAGGAAGGCCTTGGTCGGCAGCCCGCCGCCGAATCCCGTCAGCGATCCATCGGCGCCGATCACGCGATGGCAGGGCAGGACGATCGGCAGCGGATTGCGGCCGTTGGCGGCGCCGACGGCGCGCGTCGCCGACGGCCTGCCGAGGCGCAGCGCGAGGTCGCGGTAACTCCAGGTCTCGCCGTAGGGGATCGACGCCAGCGTCGTCCACACGCTGCGCTGGAAGTCCGTGCCCTGCGGCGACAGCAGCAGTTCGAAGCTGCGCCGGCGGCCTGCGAAATACTCGTCCAGCTGGCGACACGCCTCGTCCAGGATCGGGCTGCGGCCCTCGCGCCAGCCCGCGTCCGCCGGAGGCGGGCGGGGCGGCGGGAAGTCGATTCGCCGCAGCCCCCCGTCGTCCGCGGCGAGCGTGAGGATGCCGATGGGGGTCTCCAGGCGGGTGAAGGTGATGCTCATGGGCGGATTGCCTCCGGTGTCGGTGGGCGGGGTCCTCCCCGCCGGGCGTGGCCCGGCGCGCCTTCGCGCGCCGCTGCCACCGGGTGTGCCGCATCGCGCCAGAGCTGGACGACCGCATACGCGCGCCACGGGCGCCAGGCCTCTGCGCGGGCCGCGAGCGCCTTGTCGCCGGGTCGCGGGCCGCCTGCCTGCAGCGCCTTCCGCAGGACGAGGTCACCGGCGGGGAATGCGTCCGGATGGCCCAGTGCGCGGAGCGCGATGTACTGCGCCGTCCATGGCCCGATTCCCGGCAGCTGCACCCAGCGCTCGACGAAGTCGTCGAGCGTGCGGCCCGGGTCGAAGTCCACGGAGCCGTCGAGCAGCGCGCGCGCCACCGTCCGGACCGTGTCCGCGCGCGCCCGCGTCAGGCCCAGCGGGACCAGGTCCGCATCGGCAAGGGCGGCGGGCGTCGGGAAGACGTGGTCGAGGCCCTCCGCCCGGGGCGCCGGCAGCGGCGCCCCGAACCGTCGCGCGATCCGCGAAGCGAGCGTCCGCGCCGCGGCCACGCTCACCTGCTGGCCAAGCACGGCCCGCACCGCTGCCTCGAAGCCGTCCCAGGCGCCGGGGAGCCGCAGTCCGGGGCGCGCGCGCAGCAGCGGGCGCAGCCTCGGGTCGGCCGCGAGCGCGTCGGCGATGCTCCCGGGATCCGCGTCCAGGTCGAACATGCGCCGCAGGCGCTGCACGACATCGAGCAGGCGCGCGGCCGGCGGTGCGTGCAGTTCCAGCTTGAGCGCGTGCTCCGCACCGGGCCAGGCGGAAACCCGCATCCAGCCGGGCGGCGAGCCGTCGCGGCCCGCGACCACGCGCGCATAGCCGTCGCCGTCCACCGCTTCCACGCCGGGCAGGGCGCGTCCGCGGAGGAAATCGAGCATGGCGGGGAAGTCGTAGGGCGGGCGGTAGCCGAGGCGCAGCACCAGGGCATCGCCGTGCATCCGCCGCGCCGCCGCGTCCGGGTGCCGCCGCAGCTCGCCGGGCGCCATCCGGTAGGCGTCCTGGAAGGCGGCGTTGAAGCGGCGCAGGCTGTTGAAGCCCGCCGCCATCGCGACTTCGGTGACCGGCAGCGCGGTTTCGGTCAGGAGCTGCTTCGCGAACAGCAGGCGCCGGGTGCCATGCACGCCGACCGGGGGCGCGCCCACGCGGGCGACGAAGAGCCGCCGCAGCTGGCGTTCACCCAGGCCGACGCGAGCTGCCAGCGCCGCGAGCGGTGCCTCGGCCAGCGCACCCTGGTCGATCAGCGCCAGCGCCCGGGCGATCGCGGCGTCCCCGCGCCGCCAGCTGCCGTCGGACGGCGACAGCTCCGGCCGGCAGCGCAGGCACGGGCGGTAGCCGGCGGCCTCCGCGGCGGCCGCATTGGGGTAGTAGCTCACGCGCCTGGCATAGGGCGCGGGGCAGACCGGGCGGCAGTAGATCCGGGTGCTGTGGACCGCCGTGAAGAACAGCCCGTCGAAGCGCGCGTCGCGGCTGCGGCGCGCCTGGTCGCAGACTTCGGGGGCGGGAAGGGACGAGCGGGGCATGGGTGCAGGCTAGCACCGGAGCGCGGCCCCGACTCGCCGTTTTCGGACATCGGCAGCCGGCGTTCCGCGACCGCCGGGCCGCGGCCGCCGGGCCCTAGAACAGCACCCGCACGCCGGCCGAGAGCCCCCGCCCGGGCAGCGGGGCGAGGTCCTTGAGGAAGGAGGTGTGCACCCGCGCTTCCTCGTCCAGCAGGTTGGCGCCGTCGAGGAACAGCTCGACCGCGCTTCCTCCCGGCGTGTCCATGTGCCAGGCGACGCCGGCATGCACCAGGGTGTAGCCGGGGGTGGACGACTCGGCCCGCGCGGTGTCGTCCTGGCGCGCGTGCCGCACCGCGCCGAGGCCCGCCCGCCAGTGGTGGCCGGTCCACCGCAGCTCGGCGCCCAGGCGGGGGGGAGCGATGCGCGGAAGAGGCCCGTCCAGCGGGAGTTCCGCGAGATGGCCGTGCGCGTGGTCGCCGTGCGGGACGTTGATCCCGACCGTCCGCGTTCCGCTCCCCACGAGCCGGCCGCGCACGGCGTCGCCGAACGCACGCAGCGTCCAGCGGCCGGTGTCGCCGTCGATGAAGGTCCACTCCGCCTCGACCTCGCCGCCTCTGAAGCGCGCGTCCTCCTGGTTCCAGACGCGCACCGGCAGGCCGCCCTCGATGATCCCGCTGCCGGCGAGGTGGATGAAGTCCGCGTAGCGCAGGTGGTACAGCGAGACGCCCAGGCGCAGCGGGCCGCGATGCCAGTGCAGGCCGAGCTCGGCGCGCCGCGCGGTTTCCACGCCCAGGCCCGCGTCGCCGAATTCCCAGCTCCTCGTGGCCACGTGCAGGCCCCCGGAATACAGCTCCTCCGCGGACGGGGAGCGCTGCGCGCGGTCCAGGCCCAGCGACACGTGCACCTCGGGCGTGAGGTCCCAGCGCGAGGCCAGCGACAGGCTGGTGGTGCTGAACCTGCGCGGCGCACCTGCCCCGTCCGCGGCATCGATGCGGTTGCGGTCGTGGCGCAGGCCGAGCTCGAGGCTGACCGGGCCGATGCCGCGCTCCCCGATCCAGAACACGCCCGCGTCGCGCGACTCCGAGTCCGGGACGAAGGCCTCCGCGCCCCGGGCCGCGAAGTCGCGCTGCGACCACTGCACGCCGAACGCGCCGTCCCAGGCTCCGAAGGGGCGGTGCGCCAGCTCCACGCGTGCCTCGGTCATGCGGTTGTCGAAGACCGTGCCGACCTCGCCGCCTTCGTACTCGGTGTGCGTGTAGTCGGTGTGCGCCAGCCGGGCGCGAAGGCTCTGGAACGGGCCGGCGTCGTCGAGGCCGCCCCGCAGCTCCGTGCGGTGCTGGTCCATCGCGACGTGCACGTCGCCGTGCGCTTCGTGGTCCCCGTGGTCGTGGTCGTGGCCGTCGTCTCCAGCCGGGGAGTGGACGTGGCCGGGCAGGCCATAGCGCGTGGAGTACATGCTCTGGCCGAGCCCAAGGAAGCCGCGTCCGCCGATCCACGACGCGCCGAGGGCCGCGCTGTCGGTCCGCACGAAGCTGTTGGGCAGCACGCCGCGCCGGGCGCCGCCGTCGGGATCGCGCAGCGCGGCGCTCTCCGCGTACCCGGGGATGTCGACGTCCCCGGTCTCGCGGTGCAGGGCATCGGCATGGAACACGAATCGCCCCGACGACGAGGTCCCGTCCAGCCGGAGCATGCCGGTGTACTCGTCGTTGACGCTGCCGGCGCGCAGCTCGACCCGCCCTTCGAGCGGGCGCGAGGTGGCGTGCTCCGGGATGCGGCCATCGACCACGTTGACCGCGCCGCCGATGGCGCCGTTGCCGTAGAGCAGGCTCGCCGGCCCCTTCAGCACTTCGATCTGGTTCGCGAAGAAAGGCTCGATGCTGACCGCGTGGTCGACGCTGACGGTGGATACGTCGCCGGCGGCGAGGCCGTCGCTGAGCACCTGCACGCGCGCGCCATCGAGGCCGCGGATGACCGGCCGGCCGACCCCGGCGCCGAAGAACGACGACTGCACGCCGGGCAGCCTCGATACGGTGCCGCCGATCGTGCCGGCCTTGGCGGCATCCAGCTGTTCTCCGGCCAGCACCGCCACCGGACGGGCCAGGTCCTCCGCGGTCCGGGCGATCGGGTTGGCGCGCACGCGGATGGCGTCGAGGTCGGTCACGCCATGGGCGTGGTCCGGGTCGGTCGCCTCGGCGCCGGGCGCGGCCGCGGGGCCGGCGGCCATCCCCGCGAGCAGGGCGGTGGCCAGGAGGGCGGGGGACAGGCGCGGACAGGGCGGGAGAAGCACGGGCAGGGACATTCCAGGATCGGTGGCGGGAGCTGGGGATGGAATGTTATATTGTTCCAACTCCAAGCGACCCGTCCGGAAGTCATGGCCTCATCCTGCAAGCTCCACCGGGCCGACCGGGTCGGCGTCGCCGCGTCCTTCCTGTGCGCGGTGCACTGCGCCCTGCTTCCCCTGGCGCTGGCGGTGATGCCCGCGCTCGGACTGTCGGCGGCCGGCCGGATCGACGTCGACCAGGCGTTCACGGTGTTCGCGACCGTGCTGGGCGCGACGACCCTGGCCATCGGCTTCCGCCGGCATCGCGCGTTCCGCGCCTGGGCGCTGCTGGTGCCGGGCCTGGCCCTGGTCTGGCTGGGTGCCTTCACGACCCTGCACGACCATGGCCTCAAGCACGCGGCGATGATGACCGCGGGCGGCCTGATGATCGCCGGGGCCCACTTCCTCAACCTGCGCCTGACGCACGCGGCCGGACGTCCCCGGGCACGGTGAAACCCGCGCCCGTGCTACGATTCCCGCCCTGTGGCGCGCACGGGTGCGCCATCCGGAACGAACCACCAGGAGCATCAGATGGGCAAGGGCGACCGCAAGACCGCCAAGGGCAAGCGCTACAACTCCAGCTACGGCAACGCGCGCAGCAGGGCCACCGCGAAGGCGGCCGGCACCACCGCCGCCCCGGTCGCGAAGAAGGCCACCAGGACCGTGGCCAAGGCCCCGGCGAAGAAGGTCGTGGCCAGGAAGACCGTCGCCAAGGACTGAGTGCCGCGCCGGCCAGCGAACGAAGCCCCGCGATGCGGGGCTTCGTCGTTTGGCGGGTCGTGCGACCGGGCGGCCGCCGCGCCGGATCAGCGGGCTTCGGCGCCCGCTTCGATCTCCGCCCACACCCGCATCAGGTTGCCGCCGAGGATCTTGCGGATGGCCTCGTCGGAGTGGCCGCGCTCCTGCAGGCCGGCCACCAGGTTCGGGAAGTCGGCGACCGTGCGCAGGCCTTCGGGCAGTTCGCCATCGACGCCGTCGAAGTCGGAGCCGATGCCGACGTGGTCGACGCCCAGCAGCCTGACCGCGTAGTCGATCTGGTCGAGCACGTCGCTGATCGGCGCATCCACCTTCGGGTGGTCCAGCGCCCATTGGTCCGAGAAGGCCTTCCGGTCCAGCGGCGGCTCGCCCGCCGCGCCGCGCACGGCGTT
>JAAZHF010000098.1 GCA_012510865.1 Gammaproteobacteria bacterium | reverse complement strand
GGAGTGATCTGCGACAGACCTTGCATCTGTCGCGAGCTATATGACCACTCCGGACATGGATGGTTCGTGAAGGAAACCGTTAATTTTCTGTTGGATTCAGCCGCCGTTTACCCCGTGCCGACGAACGGTCGGCCACGCCGTCGACGCGCCCCCTGCTGAACGGGGATCCGCGTCTAGTGGGCCTCGTCCCAGCTGGCGCCGGAACCGCCGTCGACCACGAGGGGAACGCGGAGGCTGGCGGCCGCGGACATCCGCGCGGTGACCTCGCGGAGCAGGGTGTCGACGAAGCCCTCATCGCATTCGAACACCAGTTCGTCGTGCACCTGCAGGATCATCAGCGCGCGGTCGCGGTGCGCCGAAAGCCAGTCGTCGACCGCCACCATCGCGCGCTTGATGATGTCCGCCGCGGTGCCCTGCATGGGCGCGTTGATGGCGGCGCGCTCGGCGCCGGCGCGCTGCGCCTGGGTGCCGCGGGCGATGTACTCGAGGTGCAACCGCCGGCCGAACACGGTTTCCACGTAGCCCTGCTCGCGCGCCTGCTGGCGCGTGCGCTCCATGAAGTCGCGCACGCCCGGATAGCGCGAGAAGTACAGCGCGATGTAGTCCTGCGCCTCGCCGCGGGTGATGCCGAGGTTGCGCGCCAGACCGAAGGCGCCCATGCCGTACATCAGTCCGAAGTTGATGGCCTTGGCGGCGCGGCGCTCGGCCGCGGTCACCTCGTCGATCGGACGGCCGAAGACTTCGGCCGCCGTCGCGCGATGGATGTCGGCCCCGGCTTCGAACGCGGACAGCAGGCCTGCGTCCCCGGAGAGATGGGCCATGATCCGGAGCTCGATCTGCGAGTAGTCGCAGGCGACCAGCCTGCGCCCGGGCGGGGCCACGAAGGCGGCGCGGATGCGCCGGCCGTCCGCGGTCCGGATCGGGATGTTCTGCAGGTTGGGGTCGCTGGAGGCGAGGCGGCCGGTGGCGGCGCCGGCCTGCTGGTAGCAGGTGTGCAGTCGCCCGGTGTCGGGGTTGACCATTTCCGGCAGCTTGTCGGTGTACATGCCCCGCAGCTTCGCCATGCTGCGGTGGTCGAGGATCACCCGCGGAAGTTCGTGCAGGTCGGCGATCGCTTCGAGCGCCTCCTCGTTCGCCGACGGCTGCCCCTTGGGCGTCTTCACCAGCGCCGGCAGCCCGAGCTCGTCGTAGAGCAGCGCGCACACCTGCTTCGGCGAGTCGAGGTTGAAGCTGCGCCCGGCCAGGGCGGTGGCCCGCTGCTGCAGTTCGAGCATGCGCCGCCCCAGGTCCTCGCCCTGCCGGCGCAGTTCGGCGGAATCCACCAGCACGCCGTTCGCCTCCACCCGGGCCAGCACCGGGACCAGCGGCATCTCGATCCCGCGGTAGACCGAGGCCAGTCCCGGCTCGGCCTCCAGGCGCGACGACAGCACGCGGTGCAGGCGCAGGGTGACGTCGGCATCCTCGGCCGCGTAGCGCGTGGCCTCGGCGACATCGACCTGGGAGAAGGGGATCTGCTTCGCGCCCTTGCCCGCCACGTCGGCATAGGCGACGGTCTGGTAGCCGAGTTCGCGCCGGGCGAGCGAGTCCATGTCGTGCCGCGCGCGCCCCGAATCGAGCACGAAGCTTTCCAGCAGCGTGTCGTCGGCGTAGCCGGCCAGCCCGATGCCGTGCCGGCGCAGCACCTGCAGGTCGTACTTGCCGTTCTGGCAGACCTTCCGCACCGCCGGGTCCTCGAGCAGCGGTCGCAGCAGCTCGAGCGCGCGCGCCCGCTCGAGCTGCGGCGGCGCCCCGGGATAGTCGTGCGCCAGCGGCAGGTAGGCGGCATGGCCGGGCTCGCAGCAGACGCTGATGCCGACCAGGCGCGCGCGCATCGGGTCCAGCGAGTCGGTCTCGGTATCGACGGCGAACAGCCCGGCGGCGCGCAGGCGCCCGACCCAGGCCTCGAGCGCCGCCTCGTCGAGGATGGTTTCGTGCCGGCCGGGCGCGGCGAGGGCCGGGTCGACCGCGGCGTCCGCGGCCGCCACCGGGGCGACGAAGCCGCTTCCCGGGCGCGCGATCTCCGCGCGCGCCGGGACCACGCCGTTGGCGCTCCCGCCGTCGAGCTCCTTGAGCGCCTGCACGAAGCCGTAGCGCGCGTACAGCTGGCGCAGCGAGTCCACGTCCGGCGTGCGCATGGCGAGGTCGGTGGGGCCGAGGTCCAGCGGCACGTCGGTGCGGATCGTGGCCAGGGTCCGGTTGAGGGGCAGCCGCCCGAGCGCGGCGCGCAGGTTCTCGCCCACCTTGCCCTTGATCCCGTCGGCCGCGGCGATCACGCCGTCGAGGCTGCCGTGCGCCTCCAGCCACTTGGCCGCGGTCTTGGGCCCGCATTTCTCGACCCCGATGATGTTGTCGACGCTGTCGCCCATCAGTGCCAGCAGGTCGACGATCTGGTCCGGGCGCACGCCGAATTTCTCGACGACCGCCGCGTGGTCGGTGCGGCTCCCGCTCATGGTGTTCACCAGCGCGACGCCCGGCCGCACCAGCTGCGCGAAGTCCTTGTCACCGGTCGAGATCGTGACGTCGATGCCCTCGTCGGCCGCGGCCAGCGCAAGGGTGCCGATGACGTCGTCGGCCTCCACGCCGGGCACGCGCAGGATGCGGATGCCCAGCGCCTCGACCACGTCGCACATCGGCTGCACCTGGGCGCGGAGCTCGTCGGGCATCGGCGGGCGGTTGGCCTTGTACGCCGGGTAGAGGTCGTCGCGGAAGGTCCTGCCGGGCGCGTCGACCACGAAGGCCAGGTACTCGGGCTGCTCCTTGAGCGTCGCCCGCAGCATGTTGACCACGCCGAACAGGGCCCCGGTCGGCTCGCCGGCCGCGTTCGACAGCGGCGGCAGCGCGTGGAAGGCGCGGTAGAGGTAGGACGAACCGTCGATCAGGACAAGGCGTGGCATCCCCCGGATTCTACGTCCGCGCGGCCGGGGCTGCCGGGCTGGCGCATAATCGGCGGCAGTCCCCCGGGGAGATCGCCATGTACCGCCACGCCACCGTGCTCGCAGCCGCCCTCCAGCTCGGCGCCTGCGCCAGCACCGCCGATCCCTACGCCCAGATCCCGGAAGACGCGGTGGAAACCACGCGCACCGAGCCCAACGGCGACGTCATCACCGAGTACCGGGTGGACGGACGCTTGCGCGCACTGCGCGTGGTGCCCTCGCGCGGCGCCACGTTCTATCTCTTCGACCGCGACGGCGACGGCATCGTCGACGGCGAGCGCGACGGCGTGTCGCCGGTGTACTTCAAGCTGTTCGAGTGGAACTGAACGAGCCACCGCCGCCCGGCGCGGACGCCGGCGCCGCTGCGCGCAGGCTGCCGCCGGTCGTCGCCACCTGGCTGACCGGCCTGCTGGCGGTCCTGCCGCTGGTGCTGACGCTGGTCCTGCTTGGTTGGGCCGTGGGCGTCGTCAACCGCGTCCTCGGCCCGAGCAGCCTGTTCGGCCGCTCGTTCACGGTGTTCGGCGACTGGTTCGCGGCCCACCCGATGGTGGCCTGGCTGCTGGGGACGCTGCTGACCGTGGTCGCGGTCTACCTGCTGGGCCTGCTGGTGCGCTCGCGCCTGAAGGCGCCGGTCAAGGCGCTGCTGGACAACACCATGCGCCGGATCCCGCTGGTGGGCAGCGTGTATGCGCTCGCCGAGCGCTTCGTGTCGGTGATCGGCGACCGCCAGCAGGCCGACATCGGCGCGATGAGCCCGGTGTGGTGCTTCTTCGGCGGCGACGGCGTGGCCGTGCTGGGCCTGCTGCCCAATCCCGAGCCGATCGCGCTCCACGGCCGGCTGTACCTGACGGTGCTGGTGCCCACGTCGCCGATCCCCGTGGGCGGCGGCCTGCTCTACGTGCCCGTGGACTGGGTGAAGCCGGCCGAGATCGGCATCGACACGCTGACCAGCGTCTACCTGTCGATGGGGATCACGCCGCCGACGCCGGGCACGCCGGGTCCGCGTGGTAGACTGCAGGTTCCCGTTGGGGAGTAGCCTGCTTCCGGGTCCCCGGCAGCGTCCGCGTCAACATGCTCGGCGGCAACCGCCGTGGCGCGCGACACCCTTCCAGGTTGGCGAGACCATCGGCGTGCCGGCGCAACGACTGGGTTGGGCGCGCCGCATGCCGTCGTCCGCGCGCCCGGCCCTGGACACTCCATGCACCCTGTCTCCATCCTCATGCTCGGCATCGCGATGTCGACCGACGCCTTCGCGGCGGCGGGCGGCAAGGGCGCGGCCATGCGCGACCCGCGCCTGCGCGACGCGCTCCGCGCCGGCGTCATCTTCGGGATCATCGAAGGCCTGACCCCGCTGGCCGGCTGGGCGCTGGGCAACGCCGCCGCGCAGTACGTGACCGCGTGGGACCACTGGATCGCCTTCACCCTGCTGTCCCTGCTCGGATTGCGCATGGTCTGGGCCGGGCTGCGCGCCAACGGCGGGGCCTCCGACGACGACGGGACCCGCCACCACGGCTTCTGGACGCTCGCCGCCACCGGGCTGGCGACCAGCATCGACGCGCTCGCGGTCGGCGTCGGGCTGGCCTTCCTCGAGGTCGACATCCTGCCGGTCGCGGCGGCCATCGGCCTCACCACGCTGGTGATGGTGACCGCGGGCATCCTGCTCGGGCGCGTGCTCGGCGCGATGGCCGGCAAGCGCGCCGAGGTCGTCGGCGGCCTGCTGCTGGTGGCGATCGGCGCCTTCATCCTGTACGAACACCTCGGCGGCCTCGCCTGACGGAGCAGCGGCACGCGCGGATCAGGCCAGCTGGAGCTTCGCGTAGGCGAGCACCAGCCACTTGCTGCCGGCGCCGTCGAAGTTCACCTGCACCCGCGCATGCGCGCCGGCGCCCTCGATGTCCGTGACCACGCCGGTGCCGAACGTGGCGTGGACCACGCCCTGGCCCACGGCGATGCCCGGCGCCCCGTCGACCTCGGCATGGCCCCGGTCGCGACGCGGCACCGCCGCATGGCGGGACCGCGACACCTGGACCCGCGGGCGCACGTCGTTGAGCAGGGCCGGCGGGATCTCGCGCAGGAAGCGCGACGGCATCCCGTACATGTCCTGGCCGTGCAGCCGGCGCGTCTCGGCGTAGCTCAGGACGAGCTTCTGCCGCGCGCGCGTGATGCCGACGTAGGCCAGGCGGCGCTCTTCCTCGAGCCGGCCGCTCTCGTCGATCGAGCGCGCGTTCGGGAACAGGCCCTCCTCCATGCCGGCCAGGAACACCAGCGGGAATTCCAGCCCCTTTGCGCTGTGCAGGGTCATCAGCTGCACGCCGTCCTCGCCGGCCTGCGCCTGGCCCTCGCCGGCCTCCAGCGCGGCGTACGAGAGGAAGGCCACCAGCTCCGACAGTGCCGCGGATTCGTCGTCCTCGCCGCGCACGAAGCGCGAGGCCACCGACACCAGCTCGTCGAGGTTGTCGACGCGGGAGTCGAGGCTGCCCTTCGATTCACGCGCATAGTGCTCGCGCAGGCCGGAGCGCAGCAGCACATGGTCGATCTTGTCCTTCAGCTGCAATTCCCCGATCTCGCCGTCGATGGCGTCGACCAGCGCATGGAAGGCGGCCAGGGCATTGCGGGCGCGCCCGGCCAGGCCTCCGCCGGCGGCGCAGCGCAGCGAGGCCTCCCACAGCGACACGCCGTCGGCGCGGGCGCGCATGCGCACTTCGTCGAGCGTGCGTCCGCCGATGCCGCGCGTGGGCGTGTTGACCGCGCGCTCGAAGGCCGCGTCGTCGTCGCGGTTGGCCACCAGGCGCAGGTAGGCCAGGGTGTCCTTGACCTCGGCGCGCTCGAAGAAACGGACGCCGCCGTACACGCGGTAGGGCACCTGCGCCGCGAGCAGCTTCTCCTCGATGATCCGCGACTGGGCGTTGCTCCGGTAGAGCACGGCGCAGTCACCGTGGCTGCCGCCGTCGCGCACCCAGTCGCGGATCCGGCCGACGATGTAGTCGGCCTCGTCGATCTCGTTGTAGGCGGCGAACAGGTCGATCGGTTCGCCCTGGCCACTGTCGGTCCACAGGCGCTTCCCGAGGCGACCGGGGTTGTGCGCGATCACCGCGTTGGCCGCGTCCAGGATCGCCGCGGTGGAGCGGTAGTTCTGCTCCAGGCGGATGGTCCGCGCGCCCGGGAAGTCCTGCAGGAAGCGCTGCACGTTCTCGACCTTCGCGCCGCGCCAGCCGTAGATCGCCTGGTCGTCGTCGCCGACCACGAACACCTGGCCCTCGCCGCCGGCCAGCAGGCGGAGGAAGCCGTACTGGATGGTATTGGTGTCCTGGAACTCGTCCACCAGCAGGTGCGCGAAGCGGTGCCGGTAGTGCGCCAGCAGCACCGGGGTGTCGCGCAGCAGCTCGTGCGCGCGGAGCAGGATCTCGGCGAAGTCCACCAGTCCGGCGCGATCGCAGCGCTCCTGGTAGAGCGCATAGGCCCGGAGCATCACCGAGGACCATTCGTCCTGGCCGTCCTGGATGTGCGCCGGACGCCGGCCCTCGTCCTTCTGCGCATTGATCCACCACGAGATCTGCCGCGGCGGGAAGCGCGCCTCGTCGAGCTCGAGCTGCTGCACGACGCGCTTGATCAGGCGCAGCTGGTCGTCGGAGTCGAGGATCTGGAAGGACTCGGGCAGCTTCGCGTCCTGCCAGTGCAAGCGCAGAAGCCGGTGCGCGAGCCCGTGGAAGGTGCCGATCCAGAGGCCGCGGGCGCCGTGCCCCGACGGGTTCCGCTGCAGCAGCGCGTCGGCGCGCTGGCGCATTTCCGCCGCCGCCTTGTTGGTGAAGGTGACCGCGAAGATGCCGTGCACCGGCACGCCGAAGACCTCGTTCAGCCAGGCGATGCGGTGGGTGAGGACGCGGGTCTTGCCGGATCCGGCACCCGCTAGCACCAGGTAGTGGCCCGGGGGCGCGGAAACGGCCTCGCGCTGGGCATCGTTGAGCCCGTCGAGCAGGTGGGAGACATCCATCGCGCCAGTTTACGCGAGCGCGCCGGCACCCCGCCCCGCGACGCCGCCCTCAGCGCGCCGGCCCGCGCCCGAGGCGGGCAAGCACCTCGTCGAAGGCCGCGGGCATCGCCAGCAGGTAGCCCTGGAACTCCTCGCAGCCGCGCTGGTGCAGCCAGTCGTGCTGCTCCCGGGTCTCCACGCCCTCGGCGGTGACCCGCAGCTCCAGCGCCTGCGCCATGCGCAGGATGGCCGAGCAGATCGCCTCGTTGTCCGGGTCGCGGCCGAGGTCGCGCACGAAGGACTGGTCCAGCTTCAGTCGCTGCAGCGGCAGGTGCTTGAGGTAGGCCAGGCTCGAATACCCGGTGCCGAAGTCGTCGATCGCGATCGAGGCGCCGAGGTCGCTGAGCGCCTCCATCACGCGGCGCGCGGCGGCGGGATTGGACAGCAGCACGCTCTCGGTCAGCTCCAGCTCCAGCGCGCCGCGCGGCAGCCCGAACGCCTCGGTCACGGCGGCGACGTCCTCGACCAGCCGCTCCTGCATCTGCAGGGCGGACACGTTGACGCCCATGCGC
The DNA here is from genome assembly GCA_012510865.1 of Gammaproteobacteria bacterium. Lineage (GTDB taxonomy): Bacteria > Pseudomonadota > Gammaproteobacteria > Xanthomonadales > Xanthomonadaceae > Luteimonas. The sequence goes on along the minus strand of JAAZHF010000098.1, from coordinate 8,229 downwards.
AGTCCGCCCCAGCCGCGTTCGTCGAGCGTGCGCCAGCAGCGCGCGGCCTCCCCCAACACCCAGCTGCCCAGCGGCACCACGAGGCCGGAGTCCTCGCAGGCCTCCATGAACCTGGCCGGCCCCAGCAGGCCGTGCTCGGGATGGCGCCAGCGCGCCAGCGCCTCCATGCCGGTCGGCGTGCCGTCGCCGTCGAACTGCAGCTGGAAGGCGAGTTCGAATTCGCCTTCCTGCAGCGCGCGATGCAGCTCCTGGACCAGCAGCAGGCGCTCGCCCGAGCGCGGATCGAAGGCGGGTTCGTAGGGCACGCTCCGGTTCCGGCCGCCGCGCTTGGCCTGGCGGCCCGCCTGGGTCGCGGCACGCAGCAGGGCGGCCCCGCCCGCGCCGTCGTCGGGATGCCGGCTGTAGCCGAGGCTTGCCGTCATCAGCAGGGCCACGCCGCGGATCAGCGCCGGCTGCGCCACCGCGGCGCGCAGCGCCTCGACCCGCGCCCGGATCCCGTCGCCGCCATCGCCGGTCAGCAGCACGCCGAATTCGTCGCCGCCCAGCCGCGCCACCAGGCCCTGCGTGCCGACCGCCTCTTCCAGGCGCCGCGCAAGGGCGACCAGCAGTTCGTCGCCGACCGCGTGGCCCAGGCTGTCGTTGATCAGCTGGAAGCGGTCCAGATCGACGTGGCAGACGGCGATCGTGCCCGCCGACCCGTCCGCCGTGGCCTGGTCGATGGCCTCGAGCAGGCGCTCCCGGTTGGCAAGGCCGGTCAGGCCGTCGTGGCTGGCCCGGTAGGCCATCTCCTCCGCGGCGCGGTGGCTGGAGCTGACGTCGGTGACGATGCCCACGAAGTGGGTGGCCCGGCCCTCGCGGTCCAGCACCGGCGCCACGCGCACCTCGAGCCAGCGCGGTGCCGGCGCGCGGTCGTCCATGACCTCGACGCAGGCATCCTCGCCGCGCTCCAGCGCGCCGAGCAGGACCATCCGCGCGCGCACGTCGGCGATCGCGTTCACGGCGGCGCGCTCGGCGGACGGCTCGCGGCTGGCATCGACGCCGGTCAACTGCGAGAACGCGGCGTTCCCGTACACCAGCACGCGGCGCTCCGCCTCGATGATGAAGACCCCTTCCTCGGTCGCCTCCACCGCGCGCCGCAGCAGCCGGAGGTCGGCTTCCGCGCGCAGGTGTTCGGTCACGTCGAGCGCGAGCAGCAGCCGCGCCGGCCGGCCGCCGAAGGACGCGATGTCGCGCGCGAACACCAGCGCGCTGAAGGCGCTGCCGTCGCGGCGCCGGTGCGACCACACCCGGCGCCCGTAGGCCTGGGGATGGCTGCGGATCTCCTCGCGCACGTCGTCCTCGGTGTCGACCTCGGCCAGCAGCCGCCGCACGGGCAGGCCGAGCACGGAATCGCGGTCGTAGCCGTACTGCGCCAGCGCCGCGTCGTTCACTTCGAGGATGGCCAGCTGCTCCCGGTCGTAGACGAACGCCGGGAGCGGGTGCTGCTCGTACAGGAAGCGGTACTGGGCTTCGGCGTCGCGGACCCGCTCGCGGAGGTGGTCCACCGTGTCCTTGCTGGCGGCGATCCGTTCGAGCATGCGCAGTTCGCGCCGGTTGGCGCGGTCGAGGAAGTGCATGCCCAGGGCCCAGACCCCGAGCAGCAGCAGCGTGCCCAGCGCGAGCGCCGCGACGAAGGCCCACCATCCACCGTGCAGCGCACGCGGCGTCATGCCGACCGTGGCCACGAGGTCGCGCCCTTCGACCTCGCGGTAGCCGACCACGCGCAGGACGCCGTCGAGCTGGCTTCGCGACTCCACGACACCGGCCGGGGCGTGGGCCAGGGCCCGGAACACGGGCGATGTCGACGCCACCAGGCCGGCATGGCGGGTGCCCGAGTCCGAGCGCGCGATCAGCATGGCATCGCGGGTGAGCACCGAGGCGACCCCGTCGCGGCCGACCTCGTGCGAACGGAGCACCTCGCTGAACGCGTCGACGTCCAGCTCGGCTTGCAGCCAGCGGGCGCCGTCGGGGCCGGGCTCGAGCAGCATCATCGCCAGCGGGATCCGCCATTCGCCCCTGCCGCTGCGGAACGGGCGGCCCAGGTAGAGGCGGCCCGCGCCGGGCGCGGCGGGCACGAACTCCGGCGCGGCCTGCCCGACGCGGATATGGCCGATGCCCTCGTGGCGCTGGGCGATGCCGGCGATCGCACTGCGCGCCAGCGCCGGGGCCGCGTCGGGTGCGGCCACCTCGATCACCGACAGCCCGTCGGCGAGTCCGCGGAAGGCGCGCTCGATGGCTTCGATCCCGTATCCGACCTGGCGGGCGTGGCTCTCGGCGAGTGCCTGCACGTAGCGCTGGCCGGCGGCCTGGCGCACCCGCAGTTCGTTCCACGCGACCAGGGCGGCCGCCGCGGCGGCGCACAGGACCAGGGCGGCGCCGACGAGCCAGGCGCGCCGGCGACGCAGGCGCGCGGGGCCGTCGGCGCGCGCCGCGTTCACGCGATGTCCCCCGGAAAGCGTCCTGCCTCTGCTGGGCGCGTCATGCCGGCAACCATCCCCGTGCCGCCGTCAAGGCCGCGTCGCCACACCGTGGAACCGAGCTTTCGACCAATGGCGATCCCCCTGCGCCAGCATGGGCGCAGCCTAGCGGTCGCCGCCGCCGCCTGCAAAGCGCCCGGGCCGCCCGGCTGCGATGCAGTGTTGCCCCAGGGCGCCCGATGGCGCGCGCGTGGGGGCCTAGACTCGGTATCCCACCCCGATGCGCGAGGCACGGCATGATCGATCTCCACTACTGGCCCACGCCGAACGGCCACAAGGTCACCCTGTTCCTCGAGGAGGCGGGCGTGGCCTACCGGCTGCATCCGGTCGACATCGGCAAGGGTGCGCAGTTCGAACCCGCGTTCCTGGCCATCTCGCCCAACAACAAGATGCCGGCGATCATCGACAGCGAGCCGGCCGACGGCGGGGCACCGGTCAGCGTGTTCGAATCGGGCGCCATCCTGCTCTACCTGGCGGAAAAGACCGGCCGGTTCCTGCCCGCCGACCTCCGCGGCCGCGTCGCGACCCTGTAATGGCTGTTCTGGCAGATGGCAGGGCTGGGGCCCATGACCGGCCAGTACGGACACTTCAACGTGTACGCGCCGGAACGGATCCCCTATGCGATCGAACGCTACACGAAGGAAACTCAGCGCCTGCTCGGCGTGCTCGACGGCCGGCTCGCCGGACGCGCGTTCATCGCCGGCGACGACTACACGATCGCCGACATGGCCGCGTACCCGTGGATCAACGCCTATGACAGCGCGCCGATCGACATGGAACCGTTCCCGGAGGTCCGGCGCTGGCAGGCCGCGATCGCGGCGCGCCCGGCGACGCAGCGTGCGTATGCGCTGGCGAAGCAGGTGAACCCGGACGCCGGGAAGCCGATGGGCGACGAGGAGAAGGCGGTGCTGTTCGGGCAGGGTCCCAGGCGCGGCTGAAGGACCGGGAGCCGCGGACGGACCCGATCCCGGACGTGGCCGCCCGCGCGGGAGGCCGGCCGGGTACGGCATCATGGCCGTCCGACCGTACCGGAACGCCCCATGCGCCTGCTGCTGGCCACTGCCCTCATGTCGATGACCCTCGCCAACGCGCACGCCGCCGCGCCCGGCCTCCCGGACGCGCAGCGGCTCACCCTGGAAGCCATCACGGGAGATGCGCCGCTGTCCGGCCCGACCCTGCTGCGCCCGAAGGTGGCGCCCGACGGTTCCCGCGTCACCTTCCTCCGCGGGAAGGACAGCGACCGCAACCGCCTCGATCTGTGGGCCTACGACGTCGCCAGCGGCCGCACTGCGATGCTGGTCGACTCCGCCGTCGTCCTGCCGGGCGGGGAGGTGCTGAGCGACGAGGAGAAGGCGCGCCGCGAACGCCAGCGCATCGCCGCGCTGTCGGGCATCGTCGACTACCACTGGGCGCCGGATTCGAAGCGGCTGCTGTTCCCGCTGGGCGGCGAGCTCTACCTCTACGAGCTTTCGGAATCCGGTGGCGGCGCGGTGCGCAGGCTGACCCATGGCGACGGATTCGCCACCGACCCGAAGGTCTCGCCGCGGGGCGGCTACGTCAGCTTCGTCCGCGGCCGCGACCTGTGGGTGGTCGACCTCGCCAGCGGCAAGGAAATGCAGCTGACCCATGACGGCGGCGGCGCCATCGGCAACGGCGTGGCCGAGTTCGTGGCCGACGAGGAAATGGCGCGCCACACAGGCTACTGGTGGGCGCCGGACGACTCCGCGATCGCCTACGCGCGCATCGACGAATCCCCGGTCCCGCTGCAGAAGCGCTACGAGGTCTACCCCGACCGCACCGAGGTGGTGGAACAGCGCTATCCCTCGGCCGGCGACGACAACGTGCTGGTGGAACTGTTCGTCACCCGGCCCGGCCGCCCCGGCGATGCGCCCACCCGCATCGACCTCGGGCCCGAGCGCGACATCTACCTCGCCCGCGTGGACTGGCGCGACCCGCGGCGGCTCACCTTCCAGCGCCAGTCGCGCGACCAGCAGCGGCTGGAACTGGTCGAGGCCGACCTCGCCGAGGGCCGCCAGCGCATCCTGGTCACCGAGACCTCGGACACGTGGGTGCCGCTGCACGACGACCTGCGCTTCCTCGCCGACGGCAGCTTCCTGTGGTCGAGCGAGCGCGACGGCTTCGAACACCTCTACGTCATCGGCGACGACGGCGCGGTGCTGCGCCAGCTCACCCGCGGTGACTGGCCGGTCGACGCGCTGGAGGCGGTGGACGAGGCGGCGGGGCTGGCCTGGTTCACGGCCGGCCGCGAATCGCCCACGCAGCGCGCGCTGTACTCCGTGCCCCTGGCGGGCGGCGAGCCCCGGCTGCTGACCACGGTGCCGGGCATGCACGCGGTCACGTTCTCCGACAACGCCAGCATCTACGTGGACAGCTGGTCGAACACGCGCACGCCGCCGCAGCTCGACCTGCACCGCGCCGACGGCTCGCCCATCGCAAGGCTGGTCGAGAACGACCCCACCGATCCCGCGCATCCCTATGCCGCCCACCTCGGCGCGCACCTGCCCACGGAGTTCGGCACGCTCACCGCGGCCGACGGCAGCACCGCGCTGCACTACAGCCTGGTGCGTCCGGCCGGCTTCGATCCTTCGAAGCGCTACCCGGTGGTCGTCCACGTCTATGGCGGCCCCGCGGCGCAGACCGTGCTCGACGCCTGGCCCGGCCGCGCCGACGCCTTCTTCAACCAGTACCTGGCGCAGCAGGGCTACGCGGTGTTCTCGCTCGACAACCGCGGCACGCCGCGGCGCGGCCGCGACTTCGGCGGAGCGCTGTACGGCAGGCAGGGCACCGTCGAAGTCGCGGACCAGCGCAAGGGCGTGGAGTGGCTGCGCGCGCAGCCCTGGGTCGACGGCGACCGCATCGGCGTGCACGGCTGGTCGAACGGCGGCTACATGACGCTGATGCTGCTGGGCCAGGCACCGGACGACTTCCGCTGCGGCGTGGCAGGGGCGCCGGTGGCCGACTGGGCGCTGTACGACACGCACTACACCGAGCGCTACATGGGCCTGCCGGCGGAGAACGCCGACGGCTACCGGATGGCCAGCGTGTTCACCCACCTCGATGGCATCCGCGACGACGCGCTGCTGCTGGTCCACGGCATGGCCGACGACAACGTGCTCTTCAGCAACGCCACTGCGCTGATGTCGCGCCTGCAGGCATCGGGCACGCGCTTCGCGCTGATGACCTATCCCGGCGCGAAGCACGGGCTGCGCGGCGCGGACGCCCTGCACCGGTACCGGCTCGCCGAGCAGTTCCTGGACCGCTGCCTGCGCGACTGAACCCCGGTCCGCAGGGGCGCGCGCAGGCGGCCGCGCGTGCCCCGGGCATCATCCGGCGCTGCACCGGCGATGGCTATACTCGCCGCCAGCCCAACTCCCGGACGTCCGCCTTGCCGCCATCGCAGTCGTTGCCGCCCATGCCGGCCCTGGCGATCACCGCCTACACCGCCACCACCGCGCTCGGGCGCGGGCGCGAAGCGCAGGCCGGGGCGCTGGGCGCACGCCGCGGCGGGCTGCGGCCGAACGACTTCGGGCCGGCGCCCCTGCCCACGTGGATCGGGCGCGTGGACGGACTGGAGGAACAGGCGCTGCCGGCCGGGCTGGCCGGCTGGGACTGCCGCAACAACCGCCTGGCATGGATGGCGCTGCAGGCCGACGGCATGCTCGACGCGGTGCGCGCCGCGCGCGGACGCCACGGGCCGGAGCGCGTCGCCGTCGTCATGGGCACCTCCACGTCCAGCATCGGTGCCAGCGAGGAAGCCTATGCGCGGCTCGAGGCCGGACCCGACGGCGTGCCCGCGTTTCCCGCCGACCTCGCCAGGCCGATGGTGCACACCCCGCATTCGCTCGGCGATTTCGTGCAGGCCGCGACCGGCCTGCGCGGGCCCTGCGTGACCGTCGCCACCGCCTGCTCCTCCAGCGCCAAGGTCTTCGCGCAGGCGGCGCGCCTGCTGCAGGCCGGACTGGCGGACGCCGCCCTGGTCGGGGGCGTCGACACGCTCTGCGGCAGCGTGCTGTTCGGATTCAATTCGCTGGGCCTGGTCTCGGCACATCCCTGCCGGCCCTTCGACCGCGACCGCGACGGCCTGTCGCTGGGCGAAGCCGGCGGCTACGCGCTGCTCGAGCGCGGCCCCGGCGACGGCCTGCGCCTGTGCGGCTACGGCGAATCCAGTGACGCCCACCACATGTCGGCGCCGCATCCCGATGGCCTGGGCGCCAGGCTGGCGATGCGCGACGCGCTCGCGCGGGCCGGGATCACGCCCGACCAGCTCGGCTACCTCAACCTGCACGGCACATCGACGCCCGCGAACGACACGGTCGAGGCGGCGGCCGTTTCGGCGATGTTCCCCGGCGACCTGCACGCCAGCTCGACCAAGGGCTGGACCGGGCACACCCTGGGCGCGGCCGGCATCGTGGAGTCGGTCTTCGCGCTGCTGGCGCTGGAGACCGGGCTGCTGCCCGGGACCCTGCACAGCGAGGACCCCGACCCGGCCTGCGGCCCGCAGATCCGGTTCGACAACGCCCGCGACCCCGGGCTGCGCTACGCGATGAACAACTCCTTCGGCTTCGGTGGCAACAACGCCGCCCTGGTGTTCGGGCGCGCATGAGCGCCTTCACCGCCAGCGTCGAGGGCATCGGTTTCTGGGCACCCGGCCTGCCGTCGTGGCAGGCGGCGCTCGGCCACGCCGCCGGGAACACGCCCGAGGCGGGCCACGCCCGACCCGTGCCGCGCCTGCTCGCACCCAATGAACGCCGCCGCGCGCCGCCCTCGGTGGCGGTCGCCCTCGACGTCGCGCTGGCCGCATGCGAGGCGGCCGGGCGCGATCCCGCCAGCCTGTCCTCGGTCTTCGCCTCGACCCACGGCGACCTGGCCATCACCGACTACATGTGCGAGGTACTGGCCACGGATCCGGGCGCGATCTCGCCGACGCGGTTCCACAATTCGGTGCACAACGCCGCGGCCGGCTACTGGACGATCGGCGCGGGCTGCCTGCGGCCCGCGACGGCGCTGAGCGCGCACCGGGCCAGCTTCGCCCAGGGTCTGGTCGAGGCGCTGGCGCAGCTGGCCTGCGGCGACGACGCGGTCCTGCTGGCCGCCTACGACACCCAGGGCAGCGGGCCGCTGGGCGCGGTCTCGCGCAGCGAAGGCCTGCTCGGCGCGGCGCTGGTGCTGTCGACGGGCAACGGCGCGGGCCTTCGCCTGCGCGCCACCCTGGTGGACGGCGAGGCGCGCCCCGGCGACGGTCCGCTGGCGCGGCACGCAGCCGGCAATGCGATGGCGCCGATGCTTCCGCTGTTCGACGCGATCGCCGCCGGCGACGACCTGGTGCTCCTGCACGCCGGTCCCGGCCGCGTGCTGAGGGTGGAGCTGGCGCATGGCTGAGCACGCACCCCTGCGCATCGACGACGTCGCCGTGGTGATCCCGGCGCTGAACGAATCGCTGCGGATCCGCGGCGTGGTCGAAGGCGCGCTCGCGCAGGTGCCAACGGTCATCGTGGTCGACGACGGCTCCGACGACGACACGGTGGCGCGCATCGCCGACCTGCCCGCGCACGTGCTCCGCCATCCCAGGCGCATGGGCAAGGGCGCGGCGCTTCGCGCCGGCTTCCGGGAGGCGGAGCGCCTGGGCGCGCGCGCCGTCGTGACCATGGACGGCGACGGGCAGCACGACGCCGCCGACATCCCGCGCCTGGTC
>JAAZHF010000011.1 GCA_012510865.1 Gammaproteobacteria bacterium | reverse complement strand
CGCGCACCTCGGCCGCCTACTTCAACGTGCTCGTCGCGATCGAGACCCTGGCCGCGGCCGCGGCCGCCGAGGCCGCTCTGCAGAAGCAGTTCGACTTCGCCGACAAGCGCCTGGAGGTCGGCCTGGCGCCGATCACCGACGTGCACGCGGCCCGCGCCCAGTACGACGCGGCCCGCGCCAACACCATCCTGTCGCGCAACGCGCTCGAGGACGCCTACCAGGCGCTGGCCGAGATCACCGGCCGCCCGGTCCGCACCCTGCGCGCGCTGCCCGAGGACTTCCAGCCCGAGGCCCCCGATGGCGCCGGCCTCGAGCGCTGGCTGGCCACGGCCATGGAGAACAACCCCTCGCTGCGCGCGGCCGAATACGCGCTGCGCGCATCCGAACACGGCGTGACCACGGCGCGCGCCGGCCACCTGCCGCGGCTGACGCTGGGCGCCGGCTACGACAACGGCGCGGCCTGGGGCGACTTCGGCGAGGGCGGCGTCGGCGGCACCTCGACCGGCGAGGGCCACAGCGTGGGCCTCACCCTGACCGTGCCGATCTTCGCCGGCGGAGCGACCCAGTCGCAGGTCCGCCAGGCGCTGTCGCGACGCGACATCTCCGAGCAGCAGTTCGAGCAGGCCCGCCGCGCGCTGGACCGCAACACGCGCAACGCCTACCAGACCGTCGTTGCCGGCGTCGCCGAGATCGAAGCCCGCCGCCAGGCGCTGGTGTCCGCGCGCAGCGCATACGAGGCCTCGCAGGTCGGCCTGGAGGTCGGCACGCGCACCGTGGTGGACGTGTTGATCAACCAGCAGAACCTGTTCAACGCCGAGCGCGAGTACGCGCTTGCCCGCTACAACTTCCTGCAGAACCGCCTGCTGCTGGCCCAGGCCGCCGGCACCCTGGGGATCGACGACGTGCAGGAGATCAACCGCCTGCTCACGGTCGAGGCGGCCACGCCCGACACCGACCCCGGCACCGCCGGCAACGGCTGACGGGGGCCGGGCTCACGCCGGGGGCAGCTCCGGCGTGACCATCGCGAGGGTGCGCGCCAGCGCCCCCCGCCCTTCCTGCACCAGCTGCAGGCCCGCGGCCACCATGGCATCGCGCGCCCCCGCGTCGTCCAGGAGCGCGTCGAGCGCCCCGCCGACGGCCTCGGCGTCGCGGCCGATGCGCAGCGCGCCCGCCTCCTCCATCCGCCGCGCGATGTCGGCGAAGTTGTGCAGGTGCGGCCCCGTGACCACGGCCACGCCCAGCGCGGCCGGCTCGAGCAGGTTGTGGCCGCCCACCGCCTGCAGGCTGCCGCCCACGAAGGCGACGTCGGCGCAGGCGTAGAAGTGCACCAGCTCGCCCAGCGTGTCGACGACGAAGACGTCGTCGTCGGCATCCGGCCAGCGCGTCAGCCTGCGCGTGGCGACCCGCCAGCCGGCCTCGATGCAGGCCTGCGCCACCGGCCGGAAGCGCTCCGGATGGCGCGGCGCCCACAGCAGCACCAGGTCCGGCCAGCGCTCTCTGAGCCGGCGGTGGATCGAGACCACCGCGGCCTCCTCCTCGGGATGGGTGCTGGCGGCGATCCAGGCGGGGCGCCGCCCGCTGTGCTCGGCGAATGCCGCCGCGGTGCGCCGCGCCGCGTCGTCGACCCGGCCGTCGAACTTGAGGTTCCCCAGCACCGAGACCGCCCCGGGCAGTGCGCCCAGGCGCACGAAACGGGCGCCGTCGGCCTCGGACTGCGCCGCCACCCGGGCAAGCGTGCGCAGCGCGCGCCCGACCAGCGGGCGCAGCGCGCGATAGCCGCGCAGCGAGCGCTCCGACAGCCGTGCGTTGACCAGGTAGGCGGGGATGCCGTGGTCGCGGCAGCAGAACAGGAGGTTGGGCCAGAGCTCGGTCTCGAGCACCAGCGCCAGCCGCGGGCGGAAGTGGTCGAGGAAGCGGCGCACCGCGCCCGACAGGTCGTAGGGCAGGTATACGTGCTCGACGCTGTCGCCCCACAGCGCGCGCACGTGCGCCGACCCGATCGGAGTGATCGTGGTGACCAGCAGGCGCAGGTCGGGGCGGAGCTCCAGCAGCGCGTTCACCAGGGGCGCCGCCGCGTTCACCTCTCCCACCGACACCGCGTGCACCCAGATGCAGCCGTCGTGCAGCGCCGGCGTGCGATAGGCGGCGTAGCGCTCGCCCCAGCGCGCCAGGTACTCGGCCTGGCGGAATCCACGCCAGATCAGGTGGTAGACGGTGACCGGCACCAGCAGGTACAGCGCGGCCGAATACAGGCCGCGCAGCAGGCGTTCGACGGCGCGGTCACGGGGGGCGGCCTCCATGCGGGCAAGGATAGCGAAGCCGCCGTGCAAGCGGGCGCGCGCCGCGCCCGGCCCGTAGAATCCACGCATGACCGGCCATCGCGACAAACCGCCCCTGGGTCCGCGGCACTGGCCCACCTGGCTGGGCATCGGGGCGATGGCGCTGGCCGCGCGCCTGCCGTGGCCGCTGCAGCGCGCGCTGGGCCGCATGATCGGCGTCCTGCTGCGCGCGGCGCTGCCGGAGCGCCGGCGGGTCGCGGCGCGCAACCTCGAGCTGTGCTTCCCGGGGCTCGACGCCGCCGCGCGCGAGGCGCTGCTTCGCCGCCACTTCGGCGCGATCGGCATCGGCCTGTTCGAATTCGCCCGCGCCTGGTGGGGTTCGGTGGAACCGCTGCGCCGCGGGCTGGTGGTGGACGGCCTCGAGCACCTCGAGGCCGCGCGCGCCGGCGGCCGCGGGGTCATCGTGGTCAGCGGCCACTTCACCACGCTGGAAGTCTGCGGCCGGCTGATGTGCGACCACGCGCCGCTGGCCGGCATGTACCGCCCGCACGCACAGCCGGCGATGGAGTGGGCGGTGCGCCGCGGCCGCATGCGCTATGCCGCGGCGATGTTCCCCAAGCAGGACCTGCGCGGCACGGTGCGCCACCTCAAGCGCGGCGGCCTGCTCTGGTACGCACCCGACCAGGACCCGAGCCGCGGCGAAAGCGTGTACGTGCCCTTCTTCGGGCGCCCGGCGCACAGCCTGACCTCGACCCACCAGCTGGCGCGCATGTCGGGGGCCGCGGTGCTCTTCTACCAGCACGCGCGGCGCGACGACGGCGGCTACAGCCTGCGCCTGTTCCCCGCCGGCGACGGATTTCCCTCGCGCGACGCGGGCGACGACACCGCCCGGGTGATGGGCGCGATCGAGGCCATGGCGCGCGCGGCGCCGGAGCAGTACCTCTGGATCCACCGCCGCTTCAAGCGGCAGCCCGACGGCAGCTCGGCCTACGACTGAGGCGGGGCCTCCGCTCCGGCCCCGATCCGCGGCGGGCGCGCAAGCAGGCTGCCGGCGTAGAGCGCGGCCAGCATCAGGGTCAGCGCGCCCCAGAAGGTCGAATAGAAGGCGAAGTGGGTGTTGAGCGGGAACACCGTGACCAGCAGCGCCAGCATCGCCGGCCGGGCCCGCGTGCGCGCCCCGGCGTCGGACCAGCGCCAGGCACGCAGCGCCAGCGCCACGCCCGCCAGCCACAGCAGGAGGCCGAGGATGCCGGTCTCGCTGAGCACTTCGAGCACGATCTGGTGCGCGTGCAGGGCCGGCCCCTCGCCCCAGGCCGGCGTGCTGCCCGCGTCGGGATCGCAGGTCGGGAAGGCTTCCCGGAAGCCGCGCGCACCGACGCCGTTGACCGGATGCTCCTTCACCATGCACAGCGCCGCGCCCCAGATCCTCGCGCGCCCGGAGAGCGCGGCGTCGACCCCGCCTGCGCCGGCCTGGAAGGCGTGCGTGGTGCGCTCGAGGCGTCCGCGCACCTCGGGCGATGCCAGGCCGACCGCGACGATCACCGCGGCACCGGTCGCGAACACCACGAGCAGCCGCTTCCAGCCCAGCAGCCGCCAGCCCGACAGCAGCAGCACCAGCGCAAAGGTCAGCCACGACGCGCGCGAACCGCCGAAGACGATCACCACGCCCAGCGCCGCCGCCGCCACGATCCAGCCCGCCATGCCCCAGCGCCGCCCGGCCGCGTACAGCGGGAACGGCGACAGGCTCGCCAGCACCTGCCCGAGCTTCAGGTTGCACGGACCGAGCACGCCACCGAGCCGGTCGGCCCGCGCCAGTTCGTCCAGGTCGCACATCGGCCGCCCGCTGATGAGCTGCTTGGCGGCGTCGATGCCCTGGAACAGCGGGCTCGCGCCGGCCACCACTTCGACCAGGGCGTCGAGCGTCCAGATGCCGACGATCACCGCCAGGCCGCCGAAGGTCAGGCGCCGGCCGCGCTCGTCGGCCACCGCGATGGCCACCAGCCACAGGAAGGGCAGGTAGCGCAGGTCGACGACGGCCTCGCGCAGCGCACGGCCGACGTCGACCGATCCCGCGGCGGAAAGCAGTTCGGGCAGCCAGTAGGCGAAGAAGAGCACGCTGGTCAGCGCCCAGGCCGGGCTGCTGAGCAGCTGCGCGCCGCCGCGGAAGCGGCTTGCCGCCAGTTTGATGATCGCGGCCAGCGCACCCAGCACCACCACCGCCTCGGCGTATCCCGGGGCCGGCCACAGCGCGACGAAAGCCAGCACCCAGTGCGGTGCCCAGCGCCATCCGGTCGCGACGATGGCCGCCGCCGGGGCGTCAGCGGAGTTCGTCATAGACACGGAGCGTTGCGTCCTGCATGGACCGGAGCGAATACCTGTCTGGCACCTGGGCTGGAATCGTAGCCGGAAGGGCACCGGCGCGCGCGAGCAGTTCCGCCGCGCGACGCCGCAGGCCGGCCTCGTCGAACGGCGGGACGGCGTTCCCCGGCTGCAGTTCGCGCAGCAGCTCACCGACGCCGCCGTGGTCCCAGCCGAGCACCGGCCGGCCGACCGCGCTGGCCTCGACCACGGTGCGGCCGAAGGCTTCCGGCCGGCGGGACAGCTGCAGCACGAGGTCGCTGGCGGCATAGGCGGCGGCGATCGCGTCGGTGGGCGGCGTGAGCGCCACGGCGGCATCGATGCCCAGCGAACGGGCCAGGGCCCCGAGTTCGCCGGCGTAGGCCGCGCGCGCGGCGTCCCGTGCGCCCGGCATCCAGAGCCGCGCGTCGCAGCCACCGGCGCGCAGCGACGCCAGCAACCGGAGCGCGTCGGCGTGGCCCTTCAGGCGCGTGCCGCGGCCGGGCAGGAGCAGCAGGGGCCCTTCCCCGCCCAGGGCCGGCTCGCGCGCGGCCGCGGCCGCGCGCGCCGCCGGGTCCGGCAGCGGTGCGCGCGGGAACGAGGCCGGGTCGATCCCGCGCGGAATCACCCGGAGCCGCGCAGGATCGGTCGCCGGATAGTTGCGCAGCACGTATTCGCGCACGGTTGCGGAAACGCAGACCACGCGCTCGCCGCGCAACATGACCTGGCTGTAGCGCGACGGCGAGTTGAGCCCGTGCACCGTGGTCACGAAGCGCGGCCGCTCCTGCGCGGGCAGCCCGCCCAGCGCGCGCCACGCGATCCACGCCGGGAGCCGCGAGCGCGCGTGCACGATGTCGACGCCCTGCTCCTGCAGCAGGCGCCGGAGCGGCCGCACCAGGCGCAGCGTCGCCAGCGACTTGCGGCCGAGGTCGAGTTCGAGGTGCTCGGCGCCGGCCGCGCGCAGCGCCGGCAGCAGCCTGCCTCCTGCCGACGCCACCAGCGCACGGTGCCCGGCGCGGACCAGGGCCGCGGACACCTCGATCGTGGAGCGTTCGACGCCGCCGGCCTCCAGGGCGGGCAGCAGCTGCAGGACGGTCAGCGGCCGGGCCATCGCACCGGCGGCGCGGCGCGCGCGCAGTCGACCAGGACGAAGTGGGTGCTGCGGTACGGGCAGTCGGCCTCCCCGCCTTCGTTCTCGATCGGAAGGTAGACCCGCGGATGCGAGTTCCACAGGGCCATCGACGGCAGCGGGCAGCTCAAGGGCAGGTCGGCGCGGCGCACCTCGTACCGGGTCTGGGCATTGGCCTGGGCGTGCGGCGACTGGGCGGTGGACATCGTTGCGTGACCGGATGAAGCGGGGAAGCGCACAGTCTAGCCTGCCGGCGCCGCGCCCGGCAGCGCCAGCAGGAGCAGGCGGGGGGGGAGCGGGCCCGCCGCGACGACCGCGGCCGGCGCATGCGGGTCGCCGGCGAGCCAGGCCAGGCCGTCACCTTCGCCCAGGCGCCAGCCCACGTGCGCGTCCCGGGCCGCGCCGCCGGCAGGGCGGGCGACGACCCCGCCGGCCACCACCTCGAGCCACCATCGGCCCTGGTCCGCGGCAGGAAGCGGGAGCGTCGCGCCGGGCTCCACGCAGGCGGTCGCAACGCGCGCGGCCTGTCGCAGCGGCAGCGCGCCGGCCTCGCCGCCGGGGGCGGCGCGCAGGTTCCAGCCGACTGCGCCTTCGACGCACCGGTGCACGGCCGCCGCGGGCGCCGCGTTGACGCGGTCGGGCTGCAGCCAGCACTCGAGCAGCCGCAGCGGACGCCCGGCCGAGGCGTTGGCGAGCCGCGACTCCAGGCCGTGCCCGGTGCCGATCCAGAGCAGGTCGCCGGCCTCGGCGCGGAACCGCCCGAGCGAGCCGCAGCCCGCGTCCAGCGAGCCCTCGATGACCAGCAGCAGGCGCTCCATGTTGGCCACGCGCCCCTCGTCGTGCGCGTCCGGGGCCCAGCGCTGGTGCGAGAGGACGCGCAGCGCGCCCCAGCCCATCCAGTCGCGGTCGAGCGCGTCCCGGCGCGAGAACGCCTCGACCGTCTGGACGCCGTCGGCGATGCCGGCGCGCAGGCGCTCGGCGGCGGGGCGCGGACGCGGGCCCGCGGTGGCCGGCCGGCCGCTCATTCGATGCGGGCGGCCTCGTCGAAGGACAGCCGCGGCGAGCGCGGGAACAGCTGCGCGGGATCGCCCTTGCCGAGGTTGACCAGCACGTTCGAGCGCACCTCGGTGCCCTTGAAGAAGGCCTCGTCGACCATCGCGTTGTCGAAGCCGGTCATGGGACCGCAGTCGAGGCCGAGGGCGCGCGCCGCGAGGATCAGGTAGGCCGCCTGCATGCTGGACCCGCGCAGGCCCACGCGCTCCAGCCGCGCCGGCTCCGCGCCGGCGAACCAGGAACGCGCGTCGGTATGCGGGAACAGGACCGGGAGCTTCTCGTAGAAGGCGAGGTCGTGGCCGACGATCACCGTCACCGGTGCCGCGAGGGTCTTGTCGCGGTTGCCATCGCTCAGCGCCGGGGCCAGCTTCGCCTTGGCCTCGGGCGAACGCACGAACACGAAGCGCGCCGGGCAGCTGTTGGCCTCGGTCGGGCCGAACTTCAGCAGGTCGTACAGCGCGCGCAGGGTGTCGTCGTCGACCTCGCCCCCGATCGCGTTGTGGGTTCGGGCTTCGCGGAACAGGCGGGCGAGCGTGGCATCGGACAGCACTTCGGACATCAGGATCCCTCATGGGCAACGGGTCGAACGCAGCAGTGTAGAGTCCCGGCGATGCCCCGACCGTCCCACCGCCGAAACGCATGGTCTTGAACAGCAACGCAGGCGACCGCGCGCTCGCGATCAGCGACGGGCACGCCGGCAACGCCCGCCAGGCGCTGGCGCTGGCGTCGGCGCTCGCACCCGGTGCGCCGCGCGAGCTGCTGCTGGCGCCCCGCGCGCCGTGGCGATGGCTGGCGCCGCGGCGGCTGCCCGGCGACGCCGCGGCCTTTGGCGACGGCTTCGCCGGCGTGCTGGACGCGCCGCCGCCGCTCGCGGTCGGCTGCGGGCGCCAGGCCGCGCTGGCGACGCGCATCCTCCGCGGGCGCGGCGCGCGCGTCGTGCAGGTCCTCGATCCACGGCTGGCGCCGCGGCACTGGGACGTGGTGGTCGCGCCCGCGCACGACGGACTTGCGGGCCCCAACGTCGTCACCGTCACCGGCAGCCTGCATCCGGTGGACGAGGCCTGGCTGCGCGACGGACGCGACGCCTTCCCCGGGCTGGGCGACCTGCCCGGCCCACGGGTCGCGGTGCTGCTCGGCGGCCCGAGCCGGCACGCCGGCCTCGACGTGGCGGACTTCGAGGACATCGCGTCCGCCGTCGAAGCGATGGCCGCCCGAGAGGGCGGCAGCGTGCTGCTGACGACCTCGCGCAGGACGCCGGCCGCGGTCCGCCAACAGGCGGGCGCGCGGGACTGGCGCGTGCCCGCGGTCGCGTGGACCGGCGGCGACCGCAATCCCTATGCCGGGATGCTCGGCTGGGCCGACCGCATCGCCTGCACCGCGGACTCGGTCAACATGCTGTCCGAGGCCTGCGCCACCAGGGCGCCGGTCTTCGTCCACCGGCCCGGCGCGCTGCGCGGGCGGCCGCGGCGCTTCCTCGACGAGCTGCTCGCGCGCGGTCGCGTGCGCCCGCTCACCGCCGCCGCGCCGGCGTTCGACGCGGAGCCGCTGCGCGAGACCGCGCGCGTCGCCGCCGAGGTCCGGGCGCGGCTCGGGCTGGACTGAGCGCCGCCCCGGCGCACCCCGGGACGGATTGGCCTATGCTCGCCACATCCGGCACCGGGGACCCGACATGGCACGCGGCAGCCACGCAGACCGCCCGATCGACCACTGGTTCGCCAGCTATTCCGGCGACCACCGCAATGCCACCAACCAGGCGATCCACGTCGCCGCGGTGCCGGCCATCCTCTGGAGCGTGATCGCGCTGCTGTGGTGCATCCCGGCGCCGGGCACCCTGTTCAAGCCGGGGATCTGGGCGGCGCTGGCCATGTTCGCGGCCTGGCTGTTCTACCAGCGGAGCTCGCGCAGCCTTGGCATCGGCATGCTGCTCGTGTTCCTCGCGATGTCGGCGCTGACCTGGTGGCTGCACCAGGCGCTGGGCACCGGCGGCCTGCTGCGGCTGGCGGTGGCGGTGTTCGTGGTGGCCTGGATCGCGCAGTTCATCGGCCACCGGATCGAGGGCCGCAAGCCGAGCTTCCTCACCGACCTGGTCTACCTGCTGATCGGGCCGGCGTGGGTGCTGTCCAAGCTCTATCGCCGCTTCGGATTGCGCTGGTAGCGCCGGCGCGCGGCGCAACGCAGCGTGCCATGGCGAGGCGCCCGATGCCGGTCCGCCCGGGCGCGCGGCGGGCGACAATAGCGCATGTCCCTGCGCGATATCCTCCTCGTCCTTGCCATCTGCGCGGCCTGGGCGGGCAACTTCCTGTTCTCGGCGCATGCCCTGCTCGAGGTGCCGGCCTTCCTGTACACGGCGCTGCGGATGGCGATCGTGGCGCTGGTGTTGCTCCCCTTCCTGAAGCCGGTTCCCCGCGCGCAGTGGCCGCGGTTCCTGGCGGTCGCGCTGTGCATGAACGTGTTCCACTTCGGGCTCAGCTTCTGGTCGCTGCGCATGGCCGGCGAACTGTCCGCGGTCGCGATCGTGATGCAGAGCTACGTGCCGATGTCGGCGCTGCTGGCCTGGTGGGTCCTGGGCGAACGCTTCGCATGGCGGACCGGGACCGCGATCGCGGCGAGCTTCGCAGGCGTGCTGGTGATCGGCTTCGATCCCTCGATCATCGACAAGCCGGCGGCGCTGGCGGCCATGCGGGCCGCGGCCGCCTTCCTTGCCCTCGGCACGGTGCTGATGCGCCGGCTCGGCGGCATCGCCCTCGCCACCCAGCAGGGCTGGAGCGCGCTGATCGCGGTGCTGCCGCTGCTCGCGATCAGCTTCGTGCTCGAGCCCGACGGCCTGGCCTCGCTCGCCGATGCGAGCCCGCGGGCCTGGATCGGCGTCGGCTACTCGGCGCTGGTCGCCTCCCTGCTCGGCCACGGCATGTACTTCCTGCTGCTGCAGCGCCACCCGGTGGCGCAGCTCACGCCCTGGCTCCTGCTGACCCCTCTGCTTGCGGTGGCCCTTGGCATCGTGTTCTGGGGCGACATCCCGGGCCCGCAGCTGTGGATCGGCGGCGCGCTGGTGCTCGGCGGCGTGGCGGCCATCGCCCTGCGTGCGCTGGCGAGGTCGCGCACGCTGGCGCCCGCGCGCGAGATCTGAGTCCCGGCTAGGCGAAGGTCCCGGGGGCCGGCCGGAACGGCCTTGGCGCATGCCCCAGGGCCGCGACGGCCGGGCCGGCGTCGAACACCAGGTCCTGGCGCAGCCGCGCCTGGGCCGCCGGTCCGAAGCCCTGCAGCCTGCCGCCGGCGCGCAGCACCGCGGCGAGCGCGGAGAACACGGGCCGGGGCACTTCGACCAGCCGCGCCGGCGGGCGCAGCGAGCCCAGCACGCGCGCGACCATCTCCCGGTAGGGCAGGGCCTCGCCTCCGGGCAGGTCGTAGCCGCGGCCGCCGGCCCCGGGCGCGGTGAGCGCCGCGAGCGCCGTCGCGGCAAGATCGTCGACGTGCACCGGCTGGCGCAGCCCGGTCGCGCCGCGCGGGAGGACGAACACCCCGCGCCCACGGGCCATGGCGGCGATGCGGCTGAGGCTGCGATCGCGGCCGGCGCCGTACACCAGGGTCGGGCGCAGGACGATCGCCTCCGCCCGCACGAGCCTCGCGGCCAGTTCGCGCTCGGCCGCATCGGCCGACCCGCGCTTCGCCGTCGCGCTGGTGGAGCCGAATGCGACCACGCGGCCGGCCTCGACGCCGCAGCCGGCGTGCCAGCGCGCGAACAGGTCCAGCGGGCCACAGCTGAGCACGGCGTCGTAGCGCCCGGCCAGCTCCGGGAGCGCATCGAATCCGCCCCGCAGCCAGTTCAGGCCGCGGCGCGGCGCGCGCTGTTCGCGCGAGGGCGCGTCGACCTCCCAGCCCGCCTCCAGCAGCCGCTCGAGCACCGCCGATCCGACCTGTCCGCTGGCCCCGAACAGCAGCGCACGCGCCGGCGCGGGAAGGACGCGACCGGCGCCGGGGCGGGGCCGGGGCGGAGATCCGGGATCGGGATGCATGGGCAGAGGATAGGCGAGCCACGGCACCGGGAGCAGCGGCGGGCGCTGGTAGAATCCCCCGATTGCCGTGCGGAGCGCGGCTTCCCCCTGCAAGACCAAGGACACAGATGCTGGAACTGATGCTGGCCCTGCCCTTCGTGCTGGCGCTGGTGCTCGCGATACTGCGCGATGCTCCTCCCAGGGCGGTCGCGTGGCTGGCGGGGCTGGCACCGCTGCTTTCGATGGCCGTGCTGGCCTGGCTGACGCCCGCGGTGATGGGCGGCGACATTCCCCGCGCGATGCACGAGTGGCTGCCGCAGGCCGGCCTCGCCTTCAGCCTCCGGCTCGACGGACTGGGCTGGATGTTCTCGCTGATGGTGCTGGGCATCGGCGCGCTGGTCGTCCTGTACGCGCACTACTACCTCGGCCCGCGCGAGAAGACGCGCCGCTTCTTCTGCTTCCTGCTGATGTTCATGGGCTCGATGCTGGGCATGGTGCTGTCCGGCAACCTGCTGATGACGGTCGTGTTCTGGGAGCTCACCTCGATCAGCTCCTTCCTGCTGATCGGCTTCTGGTTCCAGCGCGACGACGCCCGCGAGGGCGCGCGCATGGCGCTGACCATCACCGCCGCGGGCGGGCTGGCACTGCTCGGCGGCGTGGTGCTGATCGGACGCGTGGTCGGCAGCTACGAGCTCGACGCCGTGCTGGCGGCCGGCGACGCGATCCGGGCGCACGGGCTGTACCCGTGGATCCTCGGCCTGGTGCTGGCCGGCGTCTTCACCAAGAGTGCGCAGTTCCCCTTCCACTTCTGGCTGCCGCACGCGATGGCGGCGCCGACGCCGGTGTCGGCCTACCTCCACTCGGCGACGATGGTGAAGGCCGGCGTCTTCATGCTGGCGCGGCTGCATCCATCGCTGGCGGGCACCGACCTGTTCTTCTACACGGTGTCCGCGGTCGGCGCGACCACGCTCCTGATCGGCGCCTGGAACGCGATCTTCCAGCACGACATGAAGGGCGTGCTGGCCTATTCGACCATCTCGCACCTCGGCCTGATCACCCTCCTGCTCGGCCTGTCGACGCCGATGGCGGTGGTGGCGGCCCTGTTCCACATCCTCAACCACGCGACCTTCAAGGCGTCGCTGTTCATGGCCGCGGGGATCATCGACCACGAGGCCGGCACCCGCGACATGAGGCGGCTGGGCGGGCTGCGGCGGCTGATGCCCTATACCAGCGCGCTGGCGATCATCGCTTCGCTCGCGATGGCCGGCATCCCGCTGCTGAACGGCTTCCTGTCGAAGGAAATGTTCTTCGCGCAGGCGCTGGAGATCGAAGGCCATGGCGAGATGCGGCTGTTCATCACCGTCGCCGCGTTCCTGTTCGCGACCTTCGGCGTCGCCTACAGCCTGCGCTTCGTGCACGACACCTTCCTGGGCCGCGGCCCCCGCGCGGTCGACCAGGACGTGCACGAGCCGGCCCGGTTCATGCGCGTGCCGGTGGCGGTGCTGGTGGTCACCTGCGTGGCGGTCGGCGTGGCGCCGCAGTGGGTGGTCGGGCCGGCGCTGGCGACGGCCGCGCGCGGCGTGCTCGGCGACGCGGTGCCCGAGTACAGCCTCGCGGTCTGGCACGGCATCAACACGCCGCTCCTGATGAGCCTCGGCGGCGTGGTCTGCGGCGTGCTGCTGTACCTGGGCCTGCGGCGCCTGCTCGACCTGCACGCGATCGTGCGCCAGTCGCTCGGGCGCAGGCTGTTCCACCTCAACATCGAGGCGCTGTTCCGGCTCGGACGGCGCTTCACCCCCGCGGTCGCCAACGGCAGCATGCAGCGCAGCATCCTGTGGCTCCTGCTGGTGGCGCTCGGCGCCGGCGCCGCGCCCTTCGTCGCCGCCTGGGGCGAGCCGCGCGCGGAGACGGTCTTCGCCGGCCAGCCCATGGTGCGCCTGGCCTGGGTGCTGTGGTGGATGCTGGTGACCTGCGCCCTGGCGACGCTGGCGCTGTACCGCCACCGGCTGCTCGCGGTGCTGGTCATGGGCGGATGCGGGCTCGCGGTCAGCATGACCTTCGTCGCGCTGTCGGCGCCCGACCTCGCGCTCACCCAGCTGCTGGTGGAACTGGTGACCGTGGCGCTGATGCTGCTTGGCCTCCACTACCTGCCCAAGGATTCGCCGCCGGAGCGCTCGCTGCCGCGGCGGCTGCGCGACGGTGCGGTCGCGCTGGTGGCCGGCGCCGGCACCGCGGCCCTGGCCTGGGTGATGATGACCCGGCCGCCGATGAACGGGACCGCGGCCGAAATCACCGCGCGCGCGCTCCCGGAGGCCTGGGGCACCAACATCGTCAACGTCATCCTGGTCGATTTCCGCGGCTTCGATACGCTGGGCGAGATCACCGTGTTCGGCATCGCCGGCCTGGCCGTGCACGCCATGCTGCGGCGCGCGCGCATGGCGCCGGAAAAGGTCATGCCGGGCCCGCCGGTCAAGCTCCCGGTGCCGGCGGACCTCGCGCAGATGATGTTCCCGCTGACGCTGGTGGTCTCGATCTTCCTGTTCCTGCGCGGCCACAACTCGCCGGGCGGCGGTTTCATCGCCGGGCTGACGCTGGCGGTGCCGCTGCTGATCCAGTACGTGATCCAGGGCGCGGCGTCGGTCGAGTCGCGCTTCGGCTTCGACTACATCCGGGCCATCGGCCTGGGCCTGCTGGTGGCGCTGTTCTCCGGCGCCGCGGCCATGCTGTTCGACCTGCCGTTCCTGTCCAGCGGCCACTACGACCTCGAGCTTCCGCTGCTCGGGACCCTGCCCCTGGCCAGCGCCGCGGCCTTCGACCTCGGCGTCTACCTGGTCGTGTTCGGGAGCACCATGCTGATCCTCTCCATGATCGGGACCCTGAAACCCTCGAAGAAGATGATCGCCCACCGCGGCACCATCGATCCGACAACGCGCTCGGCGATCACCGGGGAGGCCGCCTGATGGAAATGGCCCTTGCCAGCGGCATCGGCGTCCTGGTCTTCGCGGGAGTGTACCTGGTGCTGCGCGCGCGCAGCTTCGACGTGATCCTCGGGCTCACGCTGCTGTCCTACGCCACCAACCTGCTGATCTTCTCCAGCGGCCGCCTGGTGGTGGGCAAGCCGCCGGTGATCCAGCCGGGCATGGACGCGACCCTGGCCAACCACACCGACCCGCTCCCCCAGGCGCTGGTGCTCACGGCGATCGTGATCTCGTTCGCGATGACCGCGGTGAGCATCGTGCTGGCCATGCGCAGCCGCGCGGACAACGACAGCGACCACGTCGACGCCGGCGACGTGCGTGAAGACCGGGGGAACCGCTGATGAGCCAGCTGCCCATTCTCCCGATCCTGCTGCCGCTCTTCGGCGGCGCGCTGTCGCTGTTCGTGGAACACCGGCGCGTGGGCACGGTCGTCCAGCGGTCGGTGGCCTGGACCTTCATAGCCGCGACGCTGCTCGCCTCGATCCTGCTGCTGGCGCGCGCCGACCAGGGCACGGTCCTGGTCTACCTGCTCGGCGACTGGCCGGCGCGCATCGGCATCGCGCTGATGGTGGACCGCCTCTCGGCCCTGATGGTGCTCGCCACCTCCCTGCTCGGCGCGGCCTGCCTGCTGCACGCCTGCTCCGGGTGGGACCGGCGCGCGCCGCACTTCCACGCCCTGTTCCAGCTCCAGCTGATGGGCCTCAACGGCGCCTTCCTGACCGGCGACATCTTCAACCTGTTCGTCTTCTTCGAGGTGATGCTGATCGCCTCGTACGGCCTGCTCCTGTCGGGCGGCCGCGGCGTGCGCATGAGCGCCGGGCTCCACTACGTGGCCTTCAACGTCGCCGCCTCGACGCTGTTCCTGGTCGCCCTGGGCCTCGTCTACGGCGTGTTCGGGACCCTCAACATGGCCGAGCTCGCGGCGCGCGTCGCGACCGTGCCCGAGGCCGGCCTGCCCCTGGCCAAGGCCACCATCGGCCTGCTGCTGGTGGTGTTCTGCGCAAAGGCCGCGCTGCTGCCCCTGTACCTGTGGCTGCCCGAGACCTACACCCGCGCGCCGGCGGCGGTCGCGGCCCTGTTCGCGATCATGACCAAGGTCGGCATCTACGCGGTGCTCCGGGTCGGTTAGCTGGTCCTCAGCGAGGATACCGGCGCGATGGCCGGCTATGGCTAGGAGCGGATGCTGCCCGCAGCGGGCGGTGGCCTCGCCCTAGCCACCCTGGGCGTGCTCGCCGCGTCGCGGCTGCGGGTGCTGGTCGCCTACGTCGTGCTGGTGTCGGCGACCACGCTGTTCATCGCCTTCGGGCTGCGTTCGGCGGGGACGATCGCGGCCGGCCTGTACTACCT
>JAAZHF010000097.1 GCA_012510865.1 Gammaproteobacteria bacterium | reverse complement strand
GGTGATGCTCGCCTGCCTGGCCGCCGCCTGGGGCCTGCTGCGCGTGGTGCCCTCGGAGCTGGCGCCGGCCGAGGACCGCGGCTCGTTCTTCGTGTCGATCGTCGGCCCCGAAGGCGCGGGCTTCGACTACACCGTGGAACAGGTGCGCGAGGTCGAGAAGGTGTTCGCACGCCGCGTCGCCGAGGAGGGCAGCGCGATCCGCCGCTACAACACGCGCGCCCCGGGCGGCTGGGGAGCGAGCGAGGAGATGCATACCGGCAACGTCATCGTCTTCCTCGAGGACTGGGACAAGCGCGAACAGACCACGGCCCAGGTCGCGGAATCGCTGCGCGCCGAACTGGACACGCTCAGCGGGGTGCGCGCGCAGCCGCGCGTCGGCGGCGGCCTGGTCGGCAGCCGCGGCCAGCCGATCCAGCTCGTCCTGGGCGGACCCGAGTACGACGAGATCGCCGGCTGGCGCGACATCGTCATGCAGCGGATGGAAGCGCACCCGGGGTTCTTCTCGGTCGACTCCGACTACAAGGAGACCCGGCCCCAGATGCGGGTGGTGATCGACCGCGCCCGCGCCTCCGACCTCGGCGTCAGCGTGACCGACATCGGCCGCGCGCTGGAGACGATGATGGGCAGCCGCCGCGTCACCACCTTCGTGCAGGACGGCGAGGAGTACGACGTGCTGGTGCAGGCCGGGCGATCCGGCCGCGCCGAGCCGGCCGACCTGGCCGCGATCGAGGTGCGCTCGCGCAGCGGCGAACTGGTGCCGCTGTCCAACCTGGTCACGCTCACGGAGCTCGCCGAGGCCGGCAGCCTCAACCGCTTCAACCGCATGCGTGCGATCACCATCAGCGCCGGCCTCGCGCCGGGCTATCCGATGGGGGATGCGCTGGCCTTCATCGAGGACGTCGTGCGCACCGAACTGCCCGACTACGCGCAGGTCGGCTGGAAGGGCGAGTCGCGCGAGTTCCAGAAGGCCGGCGGCGCGGTCCTGCTGACCTTCACCCTGGCGCTGCTGGTGGTCTACCTGGTGATGGCGGCCCAGTTCGAGAGCTTCGTGCATCCCTTCGTGATCATGCTCACGGTGCCGCTGGGCGTGCTCGGCGCGCTGATCGGCCTGGCGCTGACCGGCGGCACGCTCAACCTCTTCAGCCAGATCGGCGTGGTGATGCTGGTGGGACTGGCGGCGAAGAACGGGATCCTGATCGTCGAGTTCGCCAACCAGCTGCGCGACCAGGGGCGGAGCGTCACCGCGGCGATCGTGGAGTCGGCCACGGTGCGCCTGCGGCCGATCCTGATGACCTCGATCGCGACGGCGGCGGGCGCGCTTCCGCTGGTGCTCGCCGGCGGCCCGGGCTCGGCGAGCCGGGCGACCATCGGCGTCGTGGTCATCGCCGGCGTGGCGTTCTCGACCCTGTTGTCGCTGTTCGTCGTGCCCGCGTTCTACACCCTGCTGGCACCGTTCACGCGTTCGCCGGACGCGGTTGCCAGGGAGCTCGAACGGCAGCAGCGCGAGGTGCCCGCGGTCGGCGGCCAGGCATGAGCCGGAGCCCGTCGCCGGAGGCGGTTTCGCGTTCGGGCCCGATCGTGGAGAATCGAGCGCTTCCGGCGGCCGTCACGCCGCTCCCCCGCGCAAGGACATCCACGACCGGAGCCAGCCTTTGGAACAGATCCTAGAAACCATCAACTCCATCATCTGGAGCAAGGCGCTCATCGCGCTGTGCCTTGGCGCCGGACTGTGGTTCTCCTTCCGCACGCGCTTCATGCAGGTGCGCGGCCTCGTCGAGATGACGCGGCTGACCTTCTCGGGCCAGAGCTCGGAGGCGGGCGTGTCTTCCTTCCAGGCACTTTCGCTGTCGATGGCGGGGCGCATCGGCATCGGCAACATCGCCGGCGTCGCGACCGCGATCGCCTTCGGCGGGCCGGGCGCGATCTTCTGGATGTGGGTGATGGGCTTCCTCGGCGCCTCCACGTCCTACATCGAGTGCTCGCTGGCGCAGATCTACAAGGAGAAGGACAACGAGGGCCGCTATCGCGGCGGGCCGGCCTACTACATCGAGAAGGGGCTGGGCCTGAAGTGGTACGCGCTGGCGTTCGCGCTGGCGACCCTGCTCGCCGCCGGGCTGCTGATGCCCGGCGTGCAGGCCAACGCGATCGCGGACGGGATCGCGAATGCCTGCCAGGGCGGCGCCCTGTGCGGCAACCTGGACGGCCAGGTCCTGGGGCTGCCGTCGAGGGACGCGCTCAAGCTCGGCGTGGGCATCGTGGTCGCGGGCCTGCTGGCCCTGATCATCTTCGGAGGCGTGAAGCGCATCGCCGCCTTCGCC
>JAAZHF010000010.1 GCA_012510865.1 Gammaproteobacteria bacterium | reverse complement strand
CGTCCAACAGCCCGTGCAGCGACAGCGCCAGGCCGCCCACCATCGCAGCGACCGCCACCGCGGTGGCGGCGAGGCCGGCGCGATGGCGGCGCATGAACTTGCCGGCGACGTAGCGCCGCGTGGCCGGCACCGCGGACAGCGCGCGGCCATCGAGGAAGCGCTGGATGTCGTCGGCCAGCGCCGCCGCCGACGGGTAGCGGGCGCTGCGTTCGTGGGCCATCGCGCGCGCGACCACCCAGTCCAGCTCGTGGCGCAGCAGCCGGCGCATCCGCGGCACGCTGACTCCGCGCGCGCGGGCCAGGCGGCGCCCCTCCTCGGGTGGCAGCGTGTCCAGCCGGCGCGACGGCAGCGCCAGGGTGCGCGCGTCGCCCGCGAGGGTCTCGCCGGCGGCCAGCGGCCGGTGGCCGGTCAGGAGTTCGAACAGCACCACGCCCAGCGACCAGACGTCGCTGCGCGTGTCCACCATCCCGGGTTCGCCGGCCGCCTGCTCGGGGCTCATGTAGTCCGGGGTGCCCGCCACCTCGCGCTCGCCCCCGCCGGCGGCGGTGGCGATCCCGAAGTCGATCACCTTCGGGTGCGGCCGGCCATCGACCTCGTCCACCAGCAGGTTTCCGGGCTTGAGGTCGCGGTGCACCACGCCCTTCTGGTGCGCGTGCTGCACGCCCTCGCAGATGCCGATGAACAGCCGCAGCCGCTGCGCCAGCGGCAGCGCGCGCGCTTCGCAGTAGCCGGTGAGCGTGCTGCCGGCGATGAACTCCATCGCGAACCAGGGCTCGCCCGCGGGCGTGGTGTCGGCGTCGTACACCTGGGCGATGGCCGGGTGCCGCATCTGCGCGAGCATCTGGCGCTCCACTTCGAACGCGGCCAGCCGGCGCGCGTCCAGGCGCCGGCCGCGGAGCAGCTTGAGCGCGACGGTGCGCCGCACCGGCGCGAGCTGCGCGGCGCGATACACCTCGCCCATGCCGCCCCTGCCAAGCAGCTCCACGATCCGGTAGCGCCCGATGCGGGCGCCGGACGGCAGCGTCCGCGCGTCGTCGGCCGCGACCGTCCCCGCCCGCGTCGCGAGCAGCTCGGTGCGATCCGGATCTTCGTCGTGCCCGCCGTGGACCATGGTGCCCCCTGGCCGCCATCCTAGCGCGGTCGTGACAGGCTCCGTGAGCAGCGGGCTACAATCGCGTTTCCACACAGGGGGCGCCGCCATGGCGGACGACACCACGCAGCGCACGATGCTGAGCGCAGGGCCGGCGCGCCCGGCGCCGCGATCGGCCTGCCTGGTGGTCATCCACGGCGAAGGCCTGGGGCGCCGCGCCGACATCGGCGACGGCCACGTGCTGATCGGGCGCTCGCAGGACGCCGACCTGTGCCTCGCCCACAAGAGCGTGTCGCGCGCGCACTGCCGCGTGTGGCGCGACGGCGACACCTACCGCATCCGCGACCTCGGCGCGACCAACCCGGTGCGGGTGAACGACCAGCCGGTCGCGACCGCGATGCTCGAGGACGGCGACCACGTCACCATCGGCGAAAGCATCCTGAAGTTCATCAGCCGCACCAGCGTCGAGGCCCGGTACCACGAGGAGATCTACCAGCTGGCGACCCACGACCCGCTGAGCGGGCTGTGCAACCGGCGCCACTTCGAAGAGCTCGCCGACAAGGAGATCGCGCGCGCGCTGCGCCACGGTCGCGGCCTGGCGCTGTGCATCATCGACGTCGACCTGTTCAAGCCGGTGAACGACCGCCACGGCCACATCGAGGGCGACGCCGTGTTGCGGCGGCTCTCGGCGGTGATCCGCGAGCACGTGCGCGACGACGACGTCGCGGCGCGCATCGGCGGCGAGGAGTTCGCGGTGCTGCTGGGAGAGTCCGACGCGGGCGCGGCCGCGGCCTTCGCCGAGCGGCTGCGGGCGGCGGTCGCGGCGTCCGCGCTCCGCCCGGCGGGCAGCGGCGAACCGGTCACGGTGAGCATCGGCGTGGCCACGCTGTCCGCGGCCCGCGCAACGCGCGGCCTGCTGATGGCGGCGGCGGACGCGGCGCTCTACCGCGCGAAGGACGACGGCCGCAACCGGGTGCGGGTGCTGGAGTGACTCAGTCCGCCGCGGCGACCGCGCCGTAGCGGCGGTCGACGTAGGCATCGACCAGGGCGACGAACTCGCCGGCGATGTCGTCGCCGCGCAGCGTGACCGCCTTCTGGCCATCGATGAACACCGGCGCGACCGGGGCCTCGCCGGTGCCGGGCAGCGAGATGCCGATGTCGGCGTGGCGCGACTCGCCCGGCCCGTTGACCACGCAGCCCATCACCGCCAGCGTCATGTGCTCGGCGCCGGGGCGGGTGATCTTCCACTCCGGCATCTTCGCGCGCACGTGCTCCTGCACCACCTTCGCCAGCTCCTGGAAGAACTCGCTGGTGGTGCGGCCGCAGCCGGGGCACGCCGTCACCATCGGCGTGAACGCGCGCAGGCCCATGGTCTGCAGCAACTCTTGCGCGACCACGACCTCCTGGGTGCGCGGCGCGCCCGGTTCGGGCGTCAGCGAGATGCGGATGGTGTCGCCGATGCCCTCCTGCATCAGCACGGCGAGCGCGGCGCTGGAGGCCACGATGCCCTTGCTGCCGATGCCGGCCTCGGTGAGCCCGAGGTGCAGCGCGAAGTCGCTGCGCGCGGCCAGGTCGCGGTAGACCGCGACCAGCTCCTGCACGCCGCTGACCTTGGCGGAGAGGATGATGCGCTCGCGCGGCAGGCCCAGCTCGACGGCGCGCTCGGCGGAATCGATCGCCGAGCGGATCAGCGCCTCGCGCAGCACCCGGCCGGCGTCCCAGGGCTCGGCGCGCGCGGCGTTCTCGTCCATCAGCGCGGTGGCGAGCGACTGGTCGAGCGAGCCCCAGTTGGCGCCGATGCGCACCGGCTTGCCATGGCGCATCGCGAACTCGACCAGCTGCGCGAACTGCAGGTCCTTCTTCTTGCCGAAGCCGACGTTGCCGGGGTTGATCCGGTACTTGGCGAGCGCCTCGGCGCAGGCCGGCTCGCCGGCCAGCAGCTGGTGCCCGTTGTAGTGGAAGTCGCCGATGATGGGCACCTCGATGCCCATCATCGCCAGCTTCTCGACGATGCGCGGCACGGCCGCGGCGGAGGCGGGATTGTTCACCGTCACCCGCACCAGCTCGGACCCGGCGCGCCAGAGCGCGGCGACCTGCTTCACCGTGCCGTCCACGTCGGCGGTGTCGGTATTGGTCATCGACTGCACCACCACGGGCGCGCCGCCACCCACCTGCACGCGTCCCACGAGGACCGGGCGCGTGGCGCGGCGCGGCGCCGGGCCGAAGGCCCATTCCCCGAGGCGGCGGACGTCGACGGGATGCGAAGCGTTGGCCATGGCGTTCATCGTTCCATTCTAGTCGGATGGACGCCCGGGCGGCCGACGCTCCACTCCCGGTATGCTGGCCGCATGCCGCCGCCCACCTCCCCGGACGTCCTGTCCCCCAGCCAGCTGAATGCGCTCGCGCGAGGCCTGCTCGAGGACGCCTTCCCGGTGGTCCTGGTCGAGGGCGAGCTCGGCAACCTGTCCCGGCCCGCGTCGGGCCACCTCTACTTCACCCTGAAGGACGCGCGCGCCCAGGTCCGCTGCGCCCTGTTCAGGCCCAAGAGCCAGTGGCTGAAGTTCCAGCCTCGCGAGGGCCTGCGCGTGCTGGCCCGCGGGCGGCTGACGCTGTACGAGGCACGGGGCGACTACCAGCTGATCCTCGACTCGCTGGAAGAGGCCGGCGAAGGCGCTCTGCGGCGCGCGTTCGAGGAGTTGAAGGCGAAGCTCCAGGCCGAGGGGCTGTTCGACGAGGCGCGCAAGCGGCCGCTCCCGGAGTACGCGCGCCGCATCGGCATCATCACTTCGCCGTCCGGCGCGGCCGTGCGCGACGTACTCAGCGTGCTGGCGCGGCGCTTCCCCCTGGTCGGGGCCGAGGTGCTGCCGGTGCCGGTCCAGGGCGAGGGAGCGGCGGCGCAGGTCCGCGCGATGCTCGAACGCGCCGGCGCCAGCGGCCGCTACGACGTGCTGGTGCTGGCTCGCGGCGGCGGTTCGCTGGAAGACCTCTGGGCCTTCAACGACGAGGCGTTGGCGCGCGCGATCGCCGCCGCGCCGGTCCCGGTGGTCTCGGCCATCGGCCACGAAACCGATTTCACCCTGGCCGACTTCGCCGCCGACCTGCGCGCGCCGACGCCATCGGTCGCGGCCGAGCTGCTGGTGCCCAACGCGGTCGACCTGCGGACCCGGCTGCTCGGCCTGCAGCAGCGCCTGGGCTCCCTGCACCTGCAGCGGCTGCGCGAACGGATGCAGCGCGCCGACCGCGCCTCGCTGCGGCTGCAGGCGCTCGCTCCGCAGGCGCGGCTGCAGGCGCTGGGCAAACGCCAGCAGCACGCGCTGCATCGACTGCAGGCGGCGTGGCGGGCGCGCGACGCCGCCCTGCGCGCACGCCTTCGCCACGCCGACGCGGTGCTGCGCGCGACCCGCCCGGACCGCCGCCTCGCCCTGCTGCGGGAGCGGCTGGCGACGCTGGCACCCCGCCCGCAGGCCGCCGTGGCGCGCCGCCTGCAGGCCGACGCCCTGCGCCTGCGCGGCCTCGCCCGCTCGCTGGAGGCGGTGAGCCCGCTGGCCACCGTCGCCCGCGGCTACGCGATCCTGCGCCACCCCGACGGACGCGTGGTCCGCAGCGTCGCCGATGTCGCCCCCGGTGACCGGCTTTCCGCGCGCCTGGGCGACGGCGAACTGGGCCTGGCCGTGGAGCCGCGCGCCGGCTGAGGCCGCCGCGTGCCGGGCAGGCGGCAGGGGCAACCCCGTTTCCCCGCCGCGGGCGTTGTCTCCCACGTCCAATGACGGAGCCCGCCATGAATCGCCTGTCCTTCACCGCCGCGCTCGCGGCCGCCCTGCTGCTCGCCGGCTGCCAGCCCCCGCGCACCCCGGAGGCGGCGGCCGACGCCTCCGCCCAGGCGTTCCCCCCACCCGCGCCTCCCGCGCCACCTCCACCCGCGACCATGGACCTGGTCGCCGGCAAGGCCGCGGAGGCCGCCGCCGCCCGCCAGCGCATGGCCGCGCACATGCCGGCCGCGATGCCGTCGGTCGGGATCATGCCGCCGCGCCCCGCGCCGCTCCCGCCCAGGGCCAACGCGGAGGAATACGCGGAGGTCGAGGACAACCCGGTGCGTCGCGCGTCCGAGCACCCGGTGTCGACCTTTTCGATCGACGTCGACACCGGCAGCTACAGCAACGTCCGCCGCATGCTGCGCATGGGGATCCGCCCGCCCCCCGACGCCGTGCGCGCCGAGGAATTCATCAATTACTTCAGCTACGGGCACCCGGCGCCGGCCACGCGCGAGGTGCCGTTCCGCGTGACCACCGAGATCGCGCCCTCGCCCTGGGAGCCGAAGCGCCACCTGCTGATGGTCGGCATCAAGGGCTATGACGTGCCCAGGGCGGAGCTGCCGCCGGCCAACCTCGTGTTCCTCGTCGACACCTCGGGCTCGATGCACTCGCCCGACAAGCTGCCGCTGCTGCGCCAGGCCTTCGCCACGCTCACCGACCAGCTCCGCGCCCGCGACACGGTGTCGATCGTGGCCTACGCGGGGTCCGCGGGCCTGGTGCTGCCGCCCACCCCCGGCGACCGCAAGGGCGAGATCCTGGCCGCGCTGGAACGCCTGCAGGCCGGGGGCAGCACCAACGGCGGCGCCGGGATCGAGCTGGCCTACGCGATGGCCCGGCAGGGCTACGTCGAAGGCGGCGCCAACCGCGTCATCCTCGCCACCGACGGCGACTTCAACGTGGGCACGGTCGACCGCCGCGCGCTCGAGGCGCTGGTGGCCGACCAGCGCCGCTCGGGCATCGCCCTGACCACGCTCGGCTTCGGCACCGGCAACTACAACGACGCCATGGCCGAGCGCCTGGCCGACGCCGGCGACGGCAACCACGCCTACATCGACACCCTGCTGGAGGCGCGCAAGGTGCTGGTCGAGGAGATGTCGTCCACGCTCCTGACCATCGCCCGCGACGTGAAGATCCAGGTCGAGTTCAATCCCGCGGTGGTCGCCGAGTACCGGCTGGTGGGCTATGCCAACCGCATGCTGCGCGAGGAGGATTTCGCCAACGACCGCGTCGACGCCGGAGACATCGGCGCCGGCCACGAAGTGACCGCGCTCTACGAGATCGCGCTGGTCGGCTCCGGCGGCGAGCGGCTCCCGGCCCTGCGCTACGCCGGCGGCGGCGCCACGTCGGCGCACGGCGGCGAGATCGGCCACCTGCGCCTGCGCTACAAGCTCCCCGGCAGCGACGACAGCCGCCTGATCGAGGAGCCGCTGCGCCGCGACGCGATCGTCGCGGCGGCCAGCCCCGCGCTGCGCTTCGCGGCGACCGTCGCGGCCTTCGCCGACGCCTTGCGTGGCGGCGCCAACCTGGGCCGCTGGGACTGGGACGCGATCGCCGGCAACGCGCGCGCCGGCCGGGGCGACGACCGCTGGGGCCTTCGCGGCGAGTTCGCGGAGCTGGTGGAAGCCGCCCGCGTGGCCACCCGCGCCGAAGCCGCGCGCGGCGGCGACTGAGCGATGCCCCGGCGCCGCCGCCGCTCAGGCCACGCCGCGGCGGTCGGCGGCGGGCGCCGGCATGGGCCGCCCGAACAGGAAGCCCTGGCCCATGGTGCAACCCAGCTGGCGGAGGATCGCGGCCTGGGCCTCGGTCTCCACGCCCTCGCCGATGGTGTCGATGCCGAGCGTGCCCGCCAGCGCCAGGATCGCGCGCACCAGGGCCAGGCTTTCCGGATGCAGGTCGTCGCCGAGGCCGGCGACGAAGCTCTGGTCGATCTTCAGCGCGTGGATCGGGAACCGGTGCAGGTAGGACAGCGCCGAGAAGCCGGTCCCGAAGTCGTCCAGCAGCGCGTAGATGCCGCGCTCGCGCAGCGTGCGCAGCATGCGCAGCGCGCGCGGCGCATCGTCGAGCAGGGCCACCTCGGTGATCTCGATCCGCAGCCGCGACGGCTCGGCGCCGGAGTCGTCGAGCATCTGCAGCAGGCGGTCGGCGAAATTCTCGGAGTGGAAGTGGCGCGGCGAGACGTTGATCGAGACGTAGCCCTCGCGATGCCGCGTCATCCACTCGAAGGCGCGACGGTAGACCAGCCAGTCGACCTGCTCGATCAGGCCGCTGTCCTCGCCCACTCCGATGAACTCCGCCGGCGGCAGCGGCCCCTGCAGGTCGTGGTTCCAGCGCAGGAGCGCTTCGTGGCCGACCACGGCACCGGTGGCGAGGTCGACGATCGGCTGGAACCACGGTTCGAAGGCGTCGGCCAGGATCGCGCGGCGCAGGTCGGCCTCGAGGTCGAGCAGGCGCGTGGCCTCGGCCCGCATCTGCTAGTCGAACAGCTCGCTGCGGTCGCGGCCGCGGGCCTTGGCCCGGTACATCGCGGCATCGGCGTCGCGCAGCAGGTCTTCGCCGTGCTGGTAGCGCGGCTGCCACATGGCGATGCCGACCGAGGCCGAGGGGAACAGTTCGCGGCCCGCGATCCACATCGGCTGGCCGAGCTCGGCGAGGATGCGCGCGGCCACCGCCTGCGCCGCCGACTCGTCGCCGGCGTCCCCGAGCAGCACCGCGAACTCGTCACCGCCCAGGCGCGCGACCACGTCGTCCTCGCGCAGCATCCGCGCAATCCTGCGGCCGGATTCCACCAGCATCTCGTCGCCGGCGGCGTGGCCGACGCTGTCGTTGACCAGCTTGAAGCGGTCGAGGTCGAGGAACAGCACCGCGAACGGCCCGCGCGCGTGGGCGCGGGTCTCGGCGATGGCGGCGTCGAGGCGGTCGAGCAGGTGGATCCGGTTGGGCAGGCCGGTGAGGTGGTCGTGGCGCGCCTGGTGGGTGAGGCGCTGCTGCGCGCGCACGCGCTCG
>JAAZHF010000096.1 GCA_012510865.1 Gammaproteobacteria bacterium | reverse complement strand
GGCATGATCGTCGAATGGGCTGACGCGATCCTGTACGCGCAGGAAGAAACGGCGATCAAGAAGGAAGCCAACGGCTTCAACACCCGTGCGCGCGGCGTCGCCACTGGCCGCCGGATCGTCAACTGCAACGCCAAGCCGAGCTTCATCGCTGGTAACCGCTACGGCCTGCCCGATGTGCTCCCGCTGTCGTGGGACGCCTTCATGCAGGCGATGACCGCAACCCCCGCCGCCCAGGCGGCTTGACCTACCACCACGAGGAAATAGCAATGGCAATGATCGGCCACTTCGACGCCAACAGCGTCGCCCCCGCTGAGGATTTCAGCCCCATCCCGGTCGGGGATTACCCGATGCAGATCACCGACTCGGACCTGCTGCCGACGAAGAAGGGCGGCCACCGGCTGTCCCTGACGTTCGAGGTCACGGACGGCCAGTTCAAGGGCCGCAAGGTCTGGGCGAACCTGAACCTGGACAACCCGAACCCGAAGGCGGTGGAGATCGCTCAGCGCGAGCTGTCGGCCATCTGCCACGCGGTCGGCAAGTTGCAGGTCTCGGACAGCCAGGAGCTGCACTACAAGCCGATGCTCTGCCGCGTCGACATCGAGACGCAGGAGGGCTACAGCCCGAAGAACGTCATCAAGGCGTACAAGGCGCTGGCGGGTGGCGTGGGAAACGCGCCGGCTGCGGCCCCGAATGCCCCGGCTGCGACGCCTGCATCCCCTTCTAGCCCGCCGTGGGCGAACAAGAACGCGGCGTAAGCCAACGCGTGCCCGGCGCGTAATCCGGGCAGTTCTATGGGGAGGAATGCACGCGCGACGTGCGATAGGCGGCACATAGCGATGGCCGCAGCCCCAAGCCGGAGTTTGGCACCGGCCCTCCCCTCCTATTCGCTATTCGCGAACCGCGAATGTCCACCGTCCGAGGACAGGAAACATGGCCGCCCTACCCGCCCCCAAAAGTCAAACCGTCGAGGCGATCTACACGTACTGGGCCGGCAAGATGGAGCCGCCGCGCGCGTACCTGGGCGGCAGCGCCATCGGCCAGGAGTGCGAACGCCGTCTCTGGTACTCGTTCCGCTGGGCGACCGCCGGCGAGGCGTTCGACGGCCGGATGAAGCGTCTGTTCCACCGCGGCCACCGCGAGGAGGAAACGTTCGTCGCGGAGCTGCGCGGCATTGGCTGCACCGTGCACGACATCGACCCGTCCACCGGCCAGCAGTTCCGGTTCAAGGCGGTCGGCGGGCACATGGGCGGTGGCATCGACGGCGTTGCTCTGGGCGTGCCCGAGGCGCCCAAGACCTGGCACCTGTGTGAGTTCAAGACGCACAACGCGAAGTCGTTTTCGGCGCTGCTGAAACAGGGCGTTGCCGAGGCCAAGCCCGAACACCACGCGCAAATGCAGGTCTACATGCACATGGCGAGCCTGACGCGCGCCCTGTACCTGGCCGTGAACAAGGACGACGACAGCCTGCACGCCGAGCGCATCCGCTACGACGAGGCCGAGGCTGCGCGGCTCATGGCCAAGGCCGAGCGCGTCATCTACAGCCCGGAGCCGCTGCCGCGCCTGTCCGAAGACCCCGCTTTCTTCAAATGCAAGTTCTGCCCGATGGCGGCCGTCTGCCACACCGACGCCCTGCCCGCCGTGTCGTGCCGCACCTGCCTGCACGCGACGCCGGAGCCGGACGGCGATGGGCGCTGGTCGTGCGCGAAGTGGAAGGCCGACATCCCGCTCGACGCGCAGCGTACCGGGTGCGCCGAGCATCGCTACATCCCTGCCCTTCTGGCCCGTTGGGGCGAGGCGGTCGACGCGAGCGAGGCCGAGAACTGGGTCGAGTACCGCGCGCCGGACGGTGTCGTGTTCCGCAACGGCGCGTGGGGGATGGGCTCGTATACGTCCAGTGAGCTGGCGAAGGCCACGCCCGGCCTGCTGCGCAATGCCGAGTTCCTGGCGCTGCGGGAGAAGTACGCGGGGACGGTGGTCGAGTACCGCGACGCGGAGGCGGCGTGAGGTTTCTCTGGACCGACGCCCACACACGCGCCCTGCAACGGCTGGCGGCGAAGGGTCTTGCCGCGCCGGAGATTGCCGCCCGGATCGGCTGCGACCCGAAGCTGGTGCGGGTGCGCGCCATCCGTCACGGCGTCACGCTGCGCCGAGCAATCGCGCGCAAGTTCGCCTGGACGCCCGAAGCCGAAGCCGAGCTTTCAAGGAGGTACGAATCGGAGACCGCCGCCGCCATTGCCGCCGACATCGGCTGCACGGAGCACGCCCTTTACATGAAGGCGCACGCGCTGGGGCTCCGCAAGAGCAGCGACTGGGCACGCGAGTGCACGCGCCGGCGGTGGGCGGAGGGGCGGCACGAGAACAGCCGCGCAGGGCTGGCGAAGGGGCGCGGATGGAACACGGGCCTGCCCCAGTCGGAGTGGATGGCTCCGCAGGCTGCCGCCGCCACGCAATTCCGGCCCGGCGAGATGCCCTACAACTGGGTTCCAGTCGGCAGCTACCGCGTGACGACAGCGGGCGACCTTGAGCAGAAGGTGGCCGACGACCGGACGCCCGGCATGAGCCGCCGCAACTGGAAGCCGGTACGGGTTCTGGTCTGGGAGGCCGCGCACGGCCCCGTGCCGAAGGGCCACGTGGTCCGGTTCCGCGATGGCAAGGCGACGACCGAGCTCGCTGCCATCACCCCCGACATCCTCGAGTGCATCACCCGCGCCGAGAACATGAAGCGCAACAGCTTCTGGGAAAACCTGCCGCCCGACGTTGCCCGCCTGGTGCAGCTGCGGGGGGCGCTCAACCGCAAGATCAACAACCGAACCCGAGGTGAAGAATGAGCGTGAAGGATGT
Source organism: Gammaproteobacteria bacterium (assembly GCA_012510865.1). Taxonomy (GTDB): domain Bacteria; phylum Pseudomonadota; class Gammaproteobacteria; order Xanthomonadales; family Xanthomonadaceae; genus Luteimonas. The sequence continues at coordinate 4,096 of JAAZHF010000096.1, read as the reverse complement.
CCGTGATTTCCTGCTGAAGCAGATGGCCGAGCTGGCCGACAGCGACCTTACGGCCGACGAGGCCCGCGTCGTGATCGAGAAGGCCAAGGCGACCAGCGGCATTGCCGCGCAGTACGTCGCGGCGGTGCGCGTTGAGCTGGACGCCTGCAAGGTGCTGGACGAGACCGGGATGCTCCCCGGCGGCGTGGATGCGCCCACGGAGATCGAGCGTCCCCAGCCGCGCGTCCTGTCGTTCGACGCGCGACGCAGGGTGGCGTGATGGACGTGCGTGTAGGCACCCTGTCCCGGTTCAGCGCGCGCGAGCTCGCTGACCGGGCCGCGGAGCGCGTCATGGAGCGCCAAGCGCCGCTGGCCCTGTGCCTGAGTCCGGAGGGCCGGGTGACGTTGGAGAGCTACGCGGACGCGGTGTTCGAGGACGTGGTGGGCGTGTACAGCCGGGATGCGGGGCTGATCGGGCTGTACCGCTCGATCCGCGACGACCTGGCGCACGAGATCGAGGCGCGTGGGATCACGGGCCGCATCGAGCGGCGGTATGTGCGGAGGGCGGCGTGATGGGGGAAAGGAGGCGGGGCATTTGGAGAGCACACTACGCATGGAGGAGGAAGTGGGGCAGCGGCCTCCTAGAGGCAAAGGGAAACGGCGAATACACGCGCGAAATGTTCCACTTAGCGGCCTCATGGTTTATGCCAGATTGGGAGGACACGAGGAATCAGGCGCTAACAAGGTACTTCCGAATTTTCCACAAAGGCCATTGCACCGTTGAACAATGGAACGACGCAGTAACCAGGTATGGAAGCATCGGAGAATTCAACGGCGCTGGCAGTCTGAAAATGAGAGAAACTCTGTACTACAGCGAAAAGGAGGGCCTTGGCCGATTCGCAAAAGAGGACAAGAACTACAGAACAACAAGCAAGAGGCTCGTAGCCTTTAGCGAAGTGCGCAATTTCCACAGAGATGTCTCATGGTGCCGCGGGCGAGTTTTTACCTATGGGCAAATCCGCGCCCGCATCCAGCGATTCCAAGAGTATCTGTCGCTCAAGTCGCAGCGCGACATTCTGGAGCATCGCCGCAAGGCCCGCCGTTTCTTGAAGGCCGCGCAAGATGCCTCATCGCCTGCGCAGCTTTATCGTCACTTCGCTGCGGACGGGACGCTCTTGTACGTCGGCATCTCCAACAATCATGTGAACCGGCTGTCGGCGCATCGCACCGACTCCGCATGGTTCCCCTTGATCGCGTCCATCACGATTGAACACTTCCCGACCCGCGCCGACGCCGAGCGCGCGGAGGTTGCTGCGATTCTCCGTGAGCGTCCGATCTTCAATCGCCAGCACAACCCGCTTTCCTTGGCCGCCTAATGCAACTACGCGACTACCAGACCGCCGCCCTCGAAGCCTGCTGGGACTACCTGCGCGCCCGCCCCGGCAACCCCGCACTGGTGCTCCCGACCGGCGCCGGCAAGTCGCCCCTCATGGCGGCCATTGCCCGCGACGCGCACATCAACTGGGGCGGTCGCGTGGGCATCGTGGCGCACACGCAGGAGCTCGTCGCGCAGAACGCGGACAAGTTCCGCGCGGTGGCGCCCGACCTGCCGCTGGGTATCTACTCGGCGAGCCTCAACCGGCGCGATCGCTTCGATCCGATCCTGTTCCTGCAGATCCAGTCCGTCGCCCACCGCGCCACCGCGCTAGGCCGGTTCGACCTGTTGCTGATCGACGAGGCCCACCGGATCCCGCTCAAGGGCGAGGGCCGCTACCGGCGCTTCATCGAGGAGTGCCGCCGCCAGAACCCGAACCTGCGTGTCGTGGGCCTGACGGCCACGCCCTACCGGCTGCAAGGCCAGGCGGTGCCGGTGTGCGGGCCGGACTACATCCTGAACGAGGTCGCCTACGAGGCCCGCATCCCGGAGCTGATCGAGCAAGGCTACCTGTGCCCGCTGGTGTCGAAGCTGGGCGACACGCCCGACCTGTCGGGCGTGCGCGTCAAGGCCGGCGAGTACGACGAGGGGCAGCTGGCCGACGCGATGCTGGGCCTTGTTGAGCGCACGGCGGACGACCTGTGCGCCCGGGCAGCCGACCGCGACGCGTGGATCGTGTTCTGCGTGAACGTGGCGCACGCCGAAGCCGTCCGCGATGCCCTGCAACGGCGCGGCATCGCCACCGGGCTGGTGCATGGCGGGACGCCCGCCGCGGAGCGCGACGCTGTGCTGGCCGAATTCCAGTCGGGCGGCCTGCGCGCCCTGGTGAACGTTAACGTCCTGTCCGAAGGCTTCGACGCCCCGCACATTGACTGCGTGGCGATGCTCCGGCCGACCAAGAGCCCGGGTCTTTACTACCAGCAATGCGGGCGCGGCTTCCGGATGCACCCGAGCAAGACCGACTGTCTGGTCCTGGACTACGCGGGCAACGTGCTCGAGCATGGCCCCGTCGACCAGATCCGCGTGCGGCCCGTCCGGCGCACGGGCCCGGCAACGGTCCAGACCGGCGCGGCCAAGGCGTGCCCCGGCTGCCAAGCCCTGATCCCCACCGGCTGCCGGACGTGCCCGGAGTGTGGGCACGAGTTCACGGCGGCCGCGCCCGACCACCTCGACCGCCCGGTCGGCGCGCCGGTGCTGTCGACCGAGCGCGAGCGCGTGGTGCGAACGCATACGGTGGACTCGGTCCGCTACGAGCGGCACGCCGGCAAGGGCGGCAAGCCGCCTTCCATGCGCGTGACCTACCAGTGTGGGCTGAGGCGGATCAGCGAGTGGGTGTGCCTCGAGCACTCCGGGTTCGCGCGCACGCGGGCGCTGGAATGGTGGCTGCGCCGGGAGCCGGCCACGCCGCAGGTTCCGCGCACGGTGGAAGAAGCCCTGCCCCGCGCGTGGGGGCTGCCGACGCCTGCCCGGATCGTGGTGGACGAGACGAACAAGTACCCGGCGATCAAGGCGCACGAGTTCGACGAGGCGCAGCCGGCGGCTCAGGGGGCGCTTCCGGCCGCCCGCAGCGCGCCGGACTGGCTCCTGCGGGCTGTCGGTCAAAACTGAACGCCCGTTAAAGGACTATGCGTTGGGCGTACTTTCGTACGCATGGGGCATTGCGTAGTTGCTACGCATCACGCATAGTTGTCCCACGCCCCACCGACACCGCCGACTGACCGGCGAGGGGCAACGGGAGACGAGGAAATGCAGAAGGCGCTGATCCAGAAGATGCAGGACCGCATGGAGCGGAACATCCGCTGGCACATGGACGATGGGAAGTCCTACGCGGAAGCCGCTGCCATCGTGAAGTCGCAGTCCGTCGCTGGCCCTGCCGTGTGGCGCAACCTCGACAGCATCTTTGCCGAGGTGTCCGCATGAACCTCATGGCCCGCCTCGAATCCGACCTGGTCCGCATCATCGGCCGCACACCGCTGCCGGAGACCCCTGCGGCTCCCGAGCACAGCACGGACTCGACCGGCGTCATTACTGGCAACGGCGACATTTCGTCCCCCGAGTGGACGGGCCGGACGGAGCCGGAGGAGCGCGCCCCGCTGCCGATCTACCCGCTGCGTCCGGTGTCGTCGGCGCACCTGCAGGCATGGGTAGACGCGCAGCTTGCCCGGATCGACCGCGACTTCGACGCGCTGGACGCCTACGCCCGCTCGATCCACGGGCGCATGTACCGCGACGGGCTGCTGCCGGACCGGCGAAAGGAGGTGCGGTCGTGAGTCGCTCCTACGCCGACCACCTGCTGTCCCTGTGCGAAAGGCCGCGCCGGTACAACGCCACCAAGCACGACCTTGCTGGTTACGGCCAGATGCTGGCGGCAATGAAGTTCATGCGGTGGGCCATCGAGCAGAAAAGGTTCCCCACGCATGAGTCGGTGATGGACAGATTCAACGTCTGCAGGGCGACCGCATACAGGTGGACCCTCGCCCTTGCCGAGTGCTACGGCGTCGATCCTGCGATCCGCCACACGTTCGATAGGCCGCGGAATATCGCCGCCAAGGCCACCGGAGGCGAGCCGTGAGCCATCCCGAAATCACCCGGACCTGCATCGTCCGGCATTGCGCCAAGTGCGCCGGCGCGGGCGAGCTCACGGTCAACGCGACGACCCCCTTCGGCGACGGCCCGGCCCCG
>JAAZHF010000095.1 GCA_012510865.1 Gammaproteobacteria bacterium | reverse complement strand
GCCATCAGCCTGGTCGGCACGCCCTATCGCTACGGCGGCAACACCCCCGAGGGCGGCTTCGACTGCTCGGGCCTCGTCAACTACGTCTACCGCGACATGCTCGACCTGCGGCTGCCGCGGACCTCGCGCGAGCTGGCGGCCTGGCAGGGCCCCCGGATCCGTCCCGAGGAACTGGCGACGGCCGACCTGGTGTTCTTCGGCAGCGGCGGCAGCGTGACCCACGTGGGCATCTACGTGGGCGAGGGGCGCTTCGTGCACGCCCCCAGCACCGGGGGCACGGTCCGCCTCGACCACCTCGACGGCAGCTACTGGCGGCGGAACTACAGCGGCGCGAAACGGATCCTGCGCTGAATCCGGGACACGGATCACGCCGTTCTTCACGTTTACCTGATGAAATCTTAACAATCCCCGGCCGTCTCTACGTCACCATCACGCGCTGTCCGCCCCGGAAGCGTGAAAACCGCGTGATTCCTACCGCAACGTCCCAGCTCCGCCGCCCCGTCCGGGGGCCCGCCTCCCTCCTCCTCGCCAGCCTGCTGCTCCTTGCCGGAGCGCCGGTCGCCGCCGCGCCCCTGCTGGCGGCGGACTCGGCCGACCTGCTGCTCGCCGGCTCCACCAGCCAGGCCCTGGTCGGGGGCGCGTTCGCCCCCGAGCGCGCGATGCTCAGCGCCGCCGACGTCAACCAGCTCATCGAGGCCGGCACCGCGGTGGCCGCCACCGACGGGCCACCGGGCCGGATCGAGGTTCTGCTCCGCCGGGCCCAGGCCCTGCTGGGCACGCCCTACCGCTGGGGGGGCACCTCGCCCGACTCCGGCTTCGACTGCCGCGGCCTGGTCAACTACGTCTTCCGCACCGCCCTGGGCATCGAGCTGCCGCGCGTGTCGCGCGACATGGCCAACAACGGCCAGAAGGTCGACCGCGGCTCGCTCGCCGCCGGTGACCTGGTCTTCTTCGGCCGCCGCGGCAAGCGCGTCGACCACGTCGGCATCTACATCGGCGACGGCCAGTTCGTGCACGCGCCGCGCAGCGGCCGCGACGTCACCGTGTCGCGCCTGGACAGCGGCTACTGGGCGGGCAGGTTCCTGCAGGCCCGCCGCATCGAGGGCGTCCACGGCTGCGGCCCGCGGGCCGCGCTGCACGCGCCATCGAGGCCGCCCCCGGGGGCGGCCTCCGCGTTTCCGGGCCCCGGCCTCGCTGCAGCGCGGCGTGCATGGCACCCGGCTCCGGGCCAAGCTCGGCCGGATGTGCCCGCGCCGAACGAAGGGACCCCGATGCAGGCTTCCTTGCTGACCAACCTCCTCCTCCCGCTGTCCCTGGGCGTGATCATGCTCGGCCTGGGCATGGGCCTCTCCGTCGACGACTTCCGCCGGGTGGCCCGCTATCCGCGCGCGGTGCTGGTCGGGCTCGGCCTGCAGACCCTGCTCCTGCCCTGGGTGGCGTTCGGGCTGGCGATCGTCCTCGGGCTGGAGCCGCAGCTTGCCGTGGGCCTGATGCTGCTCGCCGCCTCCCCCGGCGGCGCCACGGCCAACATCTACAGCCACCTCGCGCGCGGCGACGTCGCCCTCAACATCACGCTGACGGCGATCAACAGCCTGCTGTGCCTGCTGACGCTGCCGCTGATCCTCGGCATGTCGCTCGAGTTCTTCCTCGGGGCCGGGCAGTTCGTGCCGCCGCCGGTGGCCAAGGTGGTCGAGGTCGGGGTGATCATCCTGCTGCCGGTGGCCGCGGGCATGCTCGTGCGCCATTTCGCGCCCGGGTTCGCCGCCTCGTCGGCCAAGCCGCTGCGGCTGCTGTCGGTGCTGGTGCTGACCCTGCTGGTCGCGGTCGCCGTCGCCCAGTCGTGGCAGGTCCTGCTGGCCTCGATCGCCACCGTCGGCCTGGCCTGCCTGCTGTTCAACCTGGCGAGCCTCGGCGTGGGCTTCGCCGCCCCGCTGGCGATGCGCCTGCCGCGGCAGCAGGCGATCGCGATCTCGATGGAGATCGGCATCCACAACGGCACCCTGGCGCTGTTCATCGCCCTCAACGTGCTCGCCAGCCCGGTGATGTCGATCCCGGCCGCGGTGTACAGCCTGCTGATGTTCTTCACCGCCGCCGGCTTCGCCTACTGGCTCAACCGGCCGCGCACGTCCCCGGTCCCGGCGTGATCCCGCATGCGGCCCTTCCCCCGCGGCGCGGGGGAAGGGTGGCGCGCGTCACTCGGCCGTGCGGAACGCGCCCCACTGCCCGAGCTGGTCCGCGATCGCGCCGCCGTCGCCGACGATGACGATGCTCTGCCGCTCGGGCGCGAAGTACTTCGCTCCCATGGCCTG
>JAAZHF010000094.1 GCA_012510865.1 Gammaproteobacteria bacterium | reverse complement strand
GTGCTGGAGTTCATGGATCCGTCCGACGACGATGGCGGCGACGGCGGCATGTTCCCCACCGGCAACCTGGTCGACGAACTCGACGTGCCGGGCCTGGGCGCGCTGCCGGCGACGCTGGTGTCGGCCGGCATCCCAACCGTCTTCGTCAACGCCGCCGACATCGGCCACGACGGCACCGAGCTGCAGCCCGCGATCAACGAGGACCGCGCCGTCCTGGCCACGCTCGAGGCGATCCGCGTCGCCGGCGCGCTGCGCATGGGCCTGATCTCCGATCCGGCCGAGGCCGCCTCCCGGCAGCACACGCCCAAGGTCGCCTTCGTGGCGCCCCCGAAGGACTACGTCGCCAGCAGCGGAAAGGCCATCCCTGCCGCCGACATCGACCTCAACGTGCGCGCGATGTCGATGGGCCGGCTGCACCACGCGATGATGGGCACCTGCGCGGTCGCGATCGCCGCCGCGGCCGCGGTCCCCGGCACCCTGGTGAACATCGCCGCGGGTGGGGGCGTGCGCGACGCCGTGCGCTTCGGGCATCCCTCGGGCACGCTGCGGGTCGGCGCCGAGGCCCGGCATGGCGAAGGCGGCTGGGTCGTGCGCAAGGCGGTGATGAGCCGCAGCGCGCGCGTGCTGATGGAGGGCGCCGTGCGCGTCCCGGCGGAGGTCCCGGCATGAGCGGCCCGATCGACATCTTCAAGTCCTTCACCATCGAGGCGGCGCACCGGCTGCCCAACGTGCCGGAGGGCCACAAGTGCGCGCGCCTGCACGGCCATTCCTTCCGGATCGAGCTGCGCGTGACCGGGGAGCCCGGGCCGGAGTCGGGCTGGGTCATGGACTTCGCCGACATCAAGGCCGCGTTCCGGCCGCTGTACGACCGCCTCGACCACCACTACCTGAACGGGATCGAGGGCCTGGAGAATCCCACCAGCGAGCGGCTGGCGGTGTGGATCTGGGAGCGGCTGAAGCCGGCCCTGCCGCTGCTGTCGGAGGTTGTGGTGCACGAGACCTGCACCTCCGGCTGCCGGTACCGCGGGCCCGTCGTCTGAGGGCGCCGGAGCCGCCCGCCCCGCCCCACCGGCCAGCCCGGACCTGAACGGACCGACGAGCGGTTGTTGCACCGCAACATCCGGCGGGTTATGCTGCACCGCACAAACCGGCAATCCCTGCCGGATACCCGCAGGAAACCGCCATGTACCAGAACATCAACGAGCAGATCGGCGCCGCCGCGCGCCAGTTCGCCGACAGCGCCGCCGAGGTCAACCGCCTGGCCCTGTCGAGCGCCGGGAAGGCCTTCGGCCTGCAGCTGTCGACCCTCGAGCAGAACACCAACGCCGCCTTCGCCTTCTGGGGCGAGCTGGCCGACGTCCGCGACATCGACGGCCTGAAGGCCGTGTGGCCGAAGGGCGTGCAGGTGGCCCGCGAGAGCATCGAGCGCTCGGTCAGCGCCGGCCAGGAGGCCTTCGGCCAGGCCGTGGCCACCAACGAGGCCATCGCCCGGATCGCCAAGGGCCAGGTCGAGGCCGCCCAGGCCAAGGCCGAGGAAGCCGTCCAGACCGCCACCACGGCGGCCGCGGGCAAGGCCCGCAAGTAAGGAGCCGCGGCGGTCCCGGCAACGGGACCCGGCCCGCGCGCACTCTCTCCCCGCGCAGGCCACCGCACCCGGCCCGGCAGCTCAGGCTGCCGGGCTTTTTTCGTCGTCCAGTTTCTCGCCCAGCACCCGGCGCACGCTGACGAAGAACACCGGGATCAGCAGCAGGCCGAGGAAGGTCGCGAACAGCATGCCGCCGATCACGCCCGTGCCCAGGGCATGGCGCGCGTTGGCGCCCGCGCCGGAGGACAGCGCCAGCGGGGTGACGCCCATGATGAAGGCGAACGAGGTCATGAGGATCGGGCGGAAGCGCATCCGCGCGCCTTCCACCACCGCCTCGCGGAGGGTCCTGCCCTGCGCGCGCTCCCGCACCGCGAACTCGATGATCAGGATCGCGTTCTTCGCCGCCAGGCCGATCACCGTGACCATTCCGATCTTGAAGAAGATGTCGTTGGAGAGCCCGCGCAGCATGGTGAACACCACCGCGCCGAGGATGCCCAGCGGCACGATCAGCAGCACCGAGACCGGGATCGACCAGCTCTCGTAGAGCGCCGCCAGGCAGAGGAACACCACCACCACCGACAGCACCAGCAGCAGCGTGGCCGTGTTGCCGTCGATGATCTCCTGGTAGGACATGCTGGCCCAGTCGTAGCCGCTCCCGCCCGGGAGCTCCTCGGTGACGATGCGTTCCATCGCCGCCATGGCCTCGCCCGAGCTGCGGCCCGGGGCCTGCGAGCCGACGATGTTCACCGCCGAATAGCCGTTGTAGCGCGTCAGGGACGGGGTGTTCATCACCCACCTGTAGTCCACCACGTTCGACAGCGGGATCATGTTCGGCGTGCCGTCCGCGGAGGGCGCCGCCGGCGTGTAGAAGCGCGACAGCGAGTCCGGGTCGGTGCGGTAGGGCGCGTCGGCGCGCATGTTGACGCGCTTCACGCGGCCGTCGGCGAAGTAGTCGTTCACGTACACCGGCGCCAGCATCAGCTGGATGGCGCCGTAGATGTCGGCCACCGAGAGGCCCAGGGCCTGCGCCTGCACGCGGTCGACCGTGAGCTTGAGCTGCGGCGCCTCCTCCAGCGTGTTCGGCCTCACCGCGGTCAGCGCCGGATCCTGCGACGCCGAACCCAGCAGCTGGTTGCGCGCCTGCGTCAGGGCCTCGCGGCCGAGGCCGGCGCGGTCCTGCAGGTACATGTCGAAGCCGCCGAACTGGCCCAGGCCCTGCACGGTCGGCAGGTTGACCACGAAGATCTGCGCGTCGCGGATGCCGTACAGCGCGCCGTTCGCGGCCTGGATGAAGTCCTGCACCGTGCCGTCGCGCTCGCTCCAGTCGGTGAGCTTGATGAAGGCCATGCCCACGTTCTCGCCCTGGCCGATGAAGCTGAAGCCGGCGACCTGCATCATCCCTTCGTAGCCGGGCACCTGCTCGAGCGTTGCGCGCACGTCCTCGAACACCGCCTGGGTGCGCTGCAGCGTCGAACCCGGGGGCAGCTGCACGATGGCCATGGCATAGCCCTGGTCCTCCTCGGGCAGGAAGCTGCCCGGGAGCCGCACGTACAGCAGGCCCGCGACCACGGTCAGGGCCGCGAACACCAGCATCCAGCGCGGTGCATGGTTGATCGCGCGGCCGATATGGCGCACGTAGGTGCCGGCGGCGCGGTCGTAGTAGCGGTTGAAGGTGCGGAACACGACGTTCTTCCGCCGGCCCTCGCCCGGAGCCGCCGGGTCGTGCGCCGGGTGCGGCTTGAGGAAGCTCGCGCACAGCGCCGGCGTGAAGCCCAGCGCCAGGAAGGCCGAGAAGCCCATGGCCACCGCGATCGTGATCGCGAACTGCTTGTAGATCTCGCCCGAGGCGCCGCCCTGCAGCGCGCTGGGGATGAACACCGCCGCCAGCACCACGGTGATCGCGACCACCGCGCCGGTGATCTGGTCCATGGCCTTGATGGTGGCCTCGCGCGGCGGCAGGCCCTCCTCGGACATGATGCGTTCGACGTTCTCGATCACCACGATCGCGTCGTCGACCACGATGCCGATGGCCAGCACCATCGCGAACAGCGTCAGCTGGTTGACGGTGAATCCGATGATGCTCAGGCCGAGGAAGGTGCCAAGCAGCGCCACCGGGATCACCAGCGTCGGGATGATGGTGGCGCGCAGGTTCTGCAGGAAGACCAGCATCACCAGGAACACCAGAACCATCGCTTCCATCAGCGACTTCACCACCTCCTTGATCGAGATGGTGACGAAGGTGGTGCTGTCGAAGGGCGAGAACCACTCGACGCCCTGGGGGAAGCTGCCCTGCAGCTCGTCCATGCGCGAGGACACCGCCTCGGCGACGGTCAGCGCGTTGGCCCCGGGGAGCAGCTGGACCGCGAAGGCACCGGTCGGCTGGCCGTTGAAGCGGGTGTCGAAGCCGTAGCCCTGGGCGCCGATCTCGATCCGCGCCACGTCCTTCAGCCGCACGGTGCTGCCATCGGCGTCGGCGCGCAGGATGATGTCGCCGAACTGCTCGGGCGTGCTGAAGCGACCCTCCGCCGAGACGGTGGCGGTGAAGCCCTGCCCGCGGGGCGCGGGGTCGGCGCCGATCGAGCCGGCGGCGAACTGCACGTTCTGCCCGCGCACCGCCGCCAGCACCTGCGTCGCCGACAGGCCGTAGCCCTGCATGCGGTCCGGGTTCAGCCAGATGTTCATGGCGTACTCGGAGCCGAACTGCTGGGTGCTGCCGACGCCGGGCACGCGCGCGATCTGCTCGAGCACGCTGGCGCCGATCAGGTTGTTGAGCGCGTTGCGGTCGAACGACGGATTGGACGAGCGCAGCGCCACCACCATCAGGAAGCCTGCGTTTGCCTTGGCGACCACCACGCCCTGCTGGGTGACCTCGCTGGGAAGCCGCGGCGTGGCCAGGGCCACCTTGTTCTGCACCTGCACCTGGGCGATGTCGGGGTCGGTGCCGGTCTGGAAGGTCAGGGTGATGCTGGCGCGGCCCGAGGAGCTCGAGCTGGAGCTGAAGTACAGCAGGTTGTCGATGCCGGTGAGCTGCTGCTCGATCACCTGGGTGACCGCGCGCTCGGTGGTGGCGGCGTCGGCGCCGGGGTAGCTGGCGCCGACCGTCACCTGCGGCGGGGCGACGTTGGGATAGGACTCCACGCCCATGTTCAGCAGCGCGATCACGCCGGAGAGCGCGATCAGGATGGAGATGACCCAGGCGAAGACCGGATGGTCGATGAAGAAGCGGGGCATCGGAGTCAGCCCTGTCCGGCGTCGGCGTCGGCGGTGGGCGCGGCATCGGGATCGACCGCCGGCGCTGCCGCGTCAGGCTGCGCGTCAGGCTGCACGTCAGGCTGCGCGTCAGGCTGCGCCCCGGCGGGCGGCGCGACGGACGGGGCCGCAGCCGGCACCGCGGGCGGCTGCCAGTCGGTGACGGTGGCAGGCTCGCCCACGCGGGCCCGCTGCAGGCCGGAGACGACCACCCGGTCGCCCGCGGCAAGGCCCGAGCCCACGATCCACTGGCCCGCCTCGGCGCGCGCGGTGGTGATGTCCTTGCGCGCGACGATGCCGTCCGCGCCCACCACCAGCACGTAGGGACCGGTGGCGTCGCGCTGCACCGCCGCCTGCGGCACGCTGAACACGCCGTGCTGCACGCCGAGCGCCGCGACCAGGGTGACGTAGGTCCCGGGCAGCAGGCGCCGCTCCGGGTTCGGCAGCACCGCGCGCAGCGAGACCGCGCCGGTCTGCGGATCCACCGAGTCGCCGGAGAAGTCGAGCTCGCCCGCGTGCGCGTACGCGCTGCCGTCGGGGAGGAGCACCTGCACCGCCACCGGGCCCTCGCGGTCGAGCTGCATGGAGCGCACCTGGTCGAGCTCGCCGGCGCCCATGCTGAAGTTCACGTACATCGGGTCGATCTGGTCGACCGTGGTCAGCAGGGTGGCCGTGCCCTGGCCCACCAGCGCGCCCTCGGTCACCTGCTGCTTCCCGGCGCGACCGGAGATCGGCGCGCGCACCGTGGCGTAGCCCAGGTTGATGTTCGCGCTCTCCACCGCGGAGCGCGCGGCCAGCACCGCCGAGTCGGCGCTGCGCTCGGCGGCCAGCGCGTTGTCGAGGTCGGACTGCGAGATGTACTTCTGCGGCGCCAGGCTGCGCGCGCGGCTGGCGGCGGCGCGCGCGTTGGCCTGGTTGGCCAGCGCCTGCGCCAGCGCGGCCCGCGCCTCGCCGGCGGCGGCGCGCAGCGGCGCCGGGTCGATCTCGAACAGCACCTGGCCCTCTTCGACGTCGCTGCCTTCCTGGTACACGCGGCGCTGCAGCACCCCGGGCACCCGGGCGCGCACGTCGGCGCTGCGATAGGCGGCGAGGCGACCGACCAGGTCGCGCTTGAGCGCGACGTCCTGCGGCTGCACGGTCACCACGCCCAGCTCGGGCGGCGGCGTCGCCTGCTGCTGATCGTCGCCCCCGCAGGCCGCGAGGGCCGCAAGGAGGAAGGGGATCAGGACGATGCGGCGCATACGGGGCCTCGGGGGGAATTTGCGAACTCGCAAGTATGGCATTGGTCGGCCGGGGCAAACGTGCCTGAAGTCAGGGCCCGGCCGGTCCCATGGCAATCGCGGCGGCGGCGTCCAGCGCGGCGGCGGCGCCCGCGGCAGGGTCCGGGGCATGCGGAATGATGCCCAGGCAGGGCGCCGGCAGCGCCTCCGACAGCAGGTCCAGGTAGCCGTCCGCCGGATCGAAGCCGGCATCCACGGCGCAGCCAACCCAGCCCAGCAGCCGGCAGCCATCGGCGGCGATCGCCCGCGCCGACAGCCGCGCCTGGTTCAGGCAGCCCAGGCGAAGTCCGACCACCAGCAGCACCGGCAGCCCGAGGGCGCGCGCCACGTCCGCGTGTTCGATCCCGTCGGCCAGCGGCGACAGCCAGCCGCCGGCGCCTTCGACCACCACCACGTCGGCCGTGCCCGCCAACCGTGCGTGCGCGGCCACGATCTCCGGCAGCGCCACCGTGGCGCCTACGGCACGGGCGGCGAGCTGCGGCGCCGTCGCCAGCGGCAGCGCCCACGGGTTCACGTCGGCATAGGCGGGTCGCGGTTCGCTGGCGGCCTGCAGCGCGAGCGCGTCCTCGTTGCGCGGCCCCTGCGCGGTCTGCGCGCAACCCGCAGCGACCGGCTTCATGCCCACGGCCCGGACGCCGCGCGCGCGCAGCGCGTGCAGCAGGCCCACCGCAGCCACGCTCTTTCCCACGCCGGTGTCGGTGCCGGTGACCAGGACGCCGCGGGCACCGGCGCGTTCGCGGGAGCCCGCGCTACGCCGCTCCTCGGCCGCACGGACCTTCCGGACCGCGAGGCCGTGCACCAGGCCCGTCAGTCCCAGGGCGGCATACAGCATCCCGGGCAGGCCCAGGCGCATCGACGAATCGTCGGGCGGCGCCGTCGCCGCGATCGCGATGGAGGCCAGCGCGACCAGGGTGAACCAGCCGAACACCGCGACCTCGGCCAGCGCCTGCGCACGCTCTTCGAGGTCGAGCGAGAGCGCCTCGCGACGCCGCCACGCGTGCAGGTACAGGCCGAGCATGCACAGCGACATGGTCGCGAAGGCCAGGCCGTAGACCAGGAACATGAAGCTGACGTCGGCCACCGCGCCGAAGGCCATCGGATAGGGGATCCAGCCGCCCGTGACCCAGGCGAAGAACACGCCGAACTGCAGGCGCAGCGGATACACGTACACCAGGACCGCGAACACCAGCGCGAGGCTCAGCACGGTGCCGGCCGGATCATCGAGCGCGTAGCGGCGGCTCCAGCGCGCGTGCGCCGCCCAGAACATCGCGATCATGGCGAAGCAGGCGGCGAACGACGGGATCGACTTCAGCGCCTGCACCAGCGCCGGGCGGCTGTCGGGGATGGCGTCGACCGAGATCACCAGCAGCGTGACCGAGAACGCGAAGGCGGCGTCGACGAACGCATCCAGGCGCGTGGAGCGCTCTCCGCGCCAGCCGTCCCCGCCCGCTCCGTGCCGCGCCGCCGGTCCCGCCATGTCCGCTCCCTCCCGCGCCGCAGTAGACTCAAGGCATGTTCACGGCGCAGAGTCTAAGCGGCGACAAGCCGCAGCAGTACGCCCAGCTGGCCGCGCAGGCCCGGGCCCTCCTCCACGGCGAGCGCGACCGCGTCGCCAATGCCGCCAACCTGTCGGCCCTGGTCTACCACGCCCTGCCCCGGCTCAACTGGGTCGGCTTCTACTTCTTCGACGGCACCGAGCTGGTGGTCGGGCCCTTCCAGGGCCAGCCGGCCTGCGTGCGCATCCCGCTCGACCGCGGCGTCTGCGGCGCCGCGGCACGCACCCGCCGCACCCAGCGGGTGGACGACGTCGACGCCTTCCCGGGCCACATCGCCTGCGACTCGGCGTCGCGCTCGGAGCTGGTGGTGCCGCTGGTCGCCGACGGCGCCCTGCTGGGCGTGTTCGACATCGACAGTCCGGTTCCCGGACGTTTCGACGTTGATGACCAGTGGGGACTCGAGGAGGTGGCGAGGGTGTACGTCGAATCACTGGGACCATGAGCGCGCAGCCGCTCAAGATGCGCAATATCGGCCCGAAGTCGGCCGCGTGGCTGCGCCAGGTCGGGCTGAAGACCCCCGAGGACCTCGCCGAGGCCGGGCCGCTGGAAGCCTTCATGCGCATCAAGCGCGCCGGCTTCAAGCCCAGCCTCAACCTGCTGTACTCGCTCGAGGGCGCGCTGCGCGACTGCCACTGGCAGGACGTGCCCGAGGAGCGCCGCAGCGAGCTGGTGGCCGCCGCGGAGGCCGCGATCGCCGAACTGCCGCCCCCGCGCAACCGCCCGCCAGCCGGCCCCGTGACCACCACCATCATGCAAGAGGGCGAAGAGCTGCCCGGGTCCCGCCTCTTCGACAAGCCCGACCCCGACTGAATTGCGGGAGCGGCCACAGCCGCGATCCCTCCAGCCCTTGTAGGAGCGGCCACAGCCGCGATCGCCGCCATGGCGGCTCCCACAATCGCGGCTGTAGCCGCTCCTACACGTTCCTTTGCCGCGGCTTCGACTGATGGCGTAGACTGCGCGCACTTTCTGGTGACCCGAGGGGATTCTCCCCGGAGGTTGAAACGGGAAGCCGGTGACTCCCATCGGCCGCGAGGCCAACGGACATTCCGGCGCTGCCCCCGCAACGGTAGGCGTGGAACACCCCCGGCAAACCGCCACTGTGCACGCGCACGGGAAGGCGCCGGGGCCGGAGCAGGCGATGCTCCTCCCGCAAGCCCGGAGACCGGCCAGGAAGACGACTGGTTGCGACGCGGAGGGCGTGGCGACGGCAGCCCGTCCTGCTCCGCGCGCCGGCCTCCGTCTCCGTCCCATGCACGCAGCCCCTGGCCCACCGGCCGCGCGGGCGTGCGCGGCGCATGGAGACACCCATCGATGAAGCAGCAGCACCGGATCCTTTCCCTGGCAGTGGCGCTCGCCCTGTCCTCCCCTGCGGTCGCCTCCGGCGCGATCCAGGCCACCGACCTCGACACCATCGTGGTCACCGCCACCCGCACCGAGATCAACGCCGAGGACGCCAACGTCCCGGTGCAGGTGATCGACCGCGCGGCGATCGAGCGCAGCCAGGCGACCTCGATGGTCGACCTGCTGCGCGGCCGCGCCGGCATCAACCTCGCCAACCAGGGCGGCCCGGGCAAGCTGTCCTCGGTGTTCCTGCGCGGCACCGAGTCCGACCACGTGCTGGTGCTCGTGGACGGCGTGCGCATCGGCTCGGCCAGCGCCGGCATGGTGATGTTCCAGGACCTGCCGCTGGAGCAGGTGGAACGCATCGAGATCGTGCGCGGGCCGCGTTCGAGCCTGTACGGATCCGAGGCCATCGGCGGCGTCATCCAGGTGTTCACCCGGCGCGCCGCGCAGGGCGAAGGCTGGCGGCCGGACTTCAGCATGGGCATCGGCAGCAACCGCCTGCGCCAGGCCAGCGCAGGCATCGGGCGCAGCGGCGAGCGCGGCTGGTTCCAGGCCCAGGGCGCCTGGCAGCGCACCGACGGCATCGACTCCTGCCGCGGCACGGCCGAGGGCTGGGGCGCGGGCTGCTACGCCGACGAACCCGACCGCGACGGCTACCGCAACGCGTCGGTGGCCCTGCGCGGTGGCGGCAAGGTCGGCGACACCGTCGAACTGGAAGGCCGCGCGATGGTGGTCGACGCCTACAACGAATACGACGGAACCGTGTTCGGCGGCAACGAGGCCGACAATCGGCAGGAAGTCTTCGGCGCGCGGCTCCGCTGGCGCCCCGGCGCGCGCCGGGATTTCGACGTCCGCGTCGGCCGCGCCAACGACAAGGCCGACAGCTATTTCCGCGACCACGCCACCGGCGCGCGCAGCTTCGCCAGCACCTTCGACACGCGCCGCGACACGGCCTCGGCGCAGGGCGACTTCACGCTTGCCGAGGGCCAGCTGCTCAGCGTGGGCCTGGACTGGATGCGCGACCGGGTCACCGGCAGCACCGCGTTCACCGTGCGCGACCGCGACAACGCTGGCCTGTTCCTCGCCTGGCAGGGCGACTTCGGCGCGCACGGGTTCGAGGCCCGCCTGCGCCACGACGACAACGAGCAGTTCGGCGGGCACTCCACCGGCAGCCTCGGCTACGGCTTCGCGTTCGGCAAGGGCTTCCGCTTCACCGCCAGCGCCGGCACCGGCTTCAAGGTGCCGACCTTCAACGACCTCTACTACCCCGGCGGCTGGGGCAACCCCGACCTCGAGCCAGAGGAGTCGAAGACGCTCAACCTCGGCATCGCGCAGTACGGCCGCGGCTGGAACTGGACCTTCAACGCCTTCCAGGCCGACGTCGACGAGCTGATCGGCTACGACGTGGACTTCGCCCTGGTGAACGTGGACGAGGCCCGCATCCGCGGCGCCGAGCTGACCGGCTTCGCCTCGCTGGGCGGCTGGGACCTCAACGCCGAGATCAGCCACATCGATCCGCGCAACCGCAGCGCCGGCACGAACCACGGCCACTGGCTGCCGCGGCGATCGCGGACCACCGCGCGGCTGGACGTGGATCGCGGCTTCGGCGCCTGGCGCTTCGGGGCCAGCGCCTTCGGCAGCGGCGCGCGCTACGACGACGCGGCGAACACGAGCCGGCTCGCGGGCTACGGCACGCTGGACCTGCGCTTGGAATACGCGATCAGCGACGACTGGACCCTGCAGGCGCGCGCCAGCAACGTCTTCGACCGCGAGTACGAGACGATCGCCTGGTACAACCAGCCCGGCCGCGAATACGGGCTCACCCTGCGCTACGCCCCCGCCAACTGATCCGCCCCCCACCTGTAGGAGCAGCTATAGCTGCGATCACGGCTCCGCAGCATGGAACTGCGTTCGCGGCTATAGCCGCTCCTACAGGCGGGCCAGTTCGCGGCTATAGCCGCTCCTACAGGCGGGCCAGGGACGGCAGGACGCGCAGGTCGTCGAGCACCGCCACCGCGCCCGCGCGCTCGAGGTCGAAATCGCGCGGGTAGCCGTGGCGCACCAGCACCAGGTCCATGCCGGCGGCGCGCGCGGCGCCGGCGTCGGCCTCCGAATCGCCGACCATCAGCGTGTCGCGCGCGGCCACGCGGTGCAGCGCGGCGAGGTGGAACAGCGGCATCGCGCTGGGCTTGCGCTCGGCCAGCGTGTCGCCGCCGACCAGGTGCCGGAAGTGGCGCGCGATGCCCAT
>JAAZHF010000093.1 GCA_012510865.1 Gammaproteobacteria bacterium | reverse complement strand
GCAATCATGGCCAAGGGTAAGTTCGAGCGCACCAAGCC
Source organism: Gammaproteobacteria bacterium (assembly GCA_012510865.1). GTDB lineage: Bacteria > Pseudomonadota > Gammaproteobacteria > Xanthomonadales > Xanthomonadaceae > Luteimonas. Next base: position 3,937 of record JAAZHF010000093.1, on the reverse strand, counting down.
CCACGTGAACGTGGGCACGATCGGTCACGTTGACCACGGCAAGACGACGCTGACGGCGGCGCTGACGAAGATCGGTGCGGAGCGTTTCGGCGGCGAGTTCCACGCCTACGACGCGATCGACCGTGCGCCTGAGGAGAAGGCCCGCGGGATCACGATCTCGACCTCGCACGTGGAGTACGAGAGCCCGACGCGGCATTACGCGCACGTGGACTGCCCGGGCCACGCGGACTACGTGAAGAACATGATCACGGGTGCGGCGCAGATGGACGGTGCGATCCTGGTGTGCTCGGCGGCGGACGGCCCGATGCCGCAGACGCGCGAGCACATCCTGCTGGCGCGCCAGGTGGGCGTGCCGTACATCGTGGTGTTCCTGAACAAGGCGGACATGGTGGACGACGCCGAGCTCCTGGAGCTGGTGGAGATGGAGGTCCGCGAGCTGCTGTCGAAGTACGAGTTCCCGGGCGACGACACGCCGATCATCAAGGGTTCGGCGCTGAAGGCGCTGGAAGGCGACCAGTCGGAGATCGGCGTGCCCGCGATCATCCAGCTGGTGGACGCCCTGGACAGCTGGATCCCGGAGCCGCAGCGCGACGTGGACAAGAGCTTCCTGATGCCGGTGGAGGACGTGTTCTCGATCTCGGGTCGCGGCACGGTGGTGACCGGTCGCATCGAGCGCGGGATCATCAAGGTGGGCGACGAGGTCGAGATCGTGGGCATCCGCCCGACGACCAAGACCACGGTGACGGGCGTGGAGATGTTCCGCAAGCTGCTGGACCAGGGCCAGGCGGGCGACAACGCGGGCCTGCTCCTGCGCGGCACCAAGCGTGACGACGTGGAGCGTGGCCAGGTGCTGGCGAAGCCGGGTTCGATCACGCCGCACACGAACTTCGAGGCGGAGGTGTACGTGCTGTCGAAGGACGAGGGTGGCCGCCACACGCCGTTCTTCAAGGGCTACCGCCCGCAGTTCTACTTCCGCACGACCGACATCACCGGAGCCGTGACCCTGCCCGAGGGCGTGGAGATGGTGATGCCGGGCGACAACGTGAAGATGGTGGTCGAGCTGATCAACCCGATCGCGATGGACGAGGGCCTGCGCTTCGCGATCCGCGAGGGCGGCCGGACCGTCGGCGCGGGCGTGGTCGCCAAGATCCTCAAGTAAGCAGGCGGTCCGGCGGCTCCGGCCGCCGGGACGCAGGTCGCCGTCGATCCGGTCCGCGAGGGCGGGCCGGATCACGCCGACGGGCCCCGGCGCATGCCGATGGCTTTCTTGCTTCCCGGGTGTTGCGCTTTGCCCCGGGAGGCCGCTATAATCGCTGACCACTTCGGCGGATCCCATCTGGTTTCCGCCGGAACCGCGAAATGAGGGGCAGGACGCACCTCGTTTTCGCCAGACAGGGAACACGTCGCGCGGCAGTACCCCGGTCCCTCCCGAAGCTCTTCGGGAACCCAGCGGACCAGGGGAGTCGTCGCGTTCGCTTCTCAGTCTGGCGGGCCGGGCAACCGGCCTGCCTCGTTTTTTGCAGGGAAGGTTTCCGGCGCGCAGGGTTTCGGGCTCCGGGGGTCATTGAATCCATTGGGGTTCCGCGCACCCAGCCGCGGGGCCCGTCGCTCTTTCAACGTAAGGAATTCCGTCATGGCGGACCAAAAGATCCGGATCCGGCTGAAGGCGTTCGATCATCGACTGATCGACCGTTCGGCCAGCGAGATCGTCGAAACGGCCAAGCGGACGGGCGCCCAGGTGCGCGGCCCGATCCCCCTGCCGACCAAGATCGAGCGTTACACCATCCTGACGTCGCCGCACGTCGACAAGGATGCGCGTGACCAGTACGAGACCCGCACGCACAAGCGCGTGCTCGACATCGTCGACCCCAACGACAAGACCGTGGACGCGCTGATGAAGCTCGAGCTCGCAGCAGGCGTCGACGTCCAGATCAAGCTGACCTGAGGCCACTGACATGTCTGCGAAGAAGCATTCGCTGGGAATCGTCGGTCGCAAGGCCGGCATGAGCCGGGTGTTCACCGAGGACGGCCAGTCCATCCCGGTGACCCTGATCGAAGCCACTCCCAACCGCATCACCCAGGTGAAGACCCCGGAGACCGACGGCTACAGCGCCGTGCAGGTCGCCGTCGGCAGCAAGCGCGCCGTGCTGGTCAACAAGCCCGAGGCCGGCCACCTGGCCAAGGCGAGGGTCGAGGCGGGTCGTGGCCTGTGGGAATTCCGCGTCTCCGACGACCAGGTCGGCGGCTTCGAGGTCGGCGGCGAGGTGAAGGCCGACATCTTCGAGGTCGGCCAGATGGTCGACGTCCAGGGCGTGACCAAGGGCAAGGGCTTCCAGGGCACCGTGAAGCGCTGGAACTTCAGCATGGGCGACGCGACGCACGGCAACTCGCTGTCGCACCGCACGCCGGGTTCGATCGGCCAGCGCCAGACGCCGGGCCGCGTGTTCCCGGGCAAGAAGATGGCGGGCCACATGGGCGCGGTGCGCCAGAGCACGCAGAACCTCGAGGTGGTCCGGGTCGACGCCGAGCGCGGCCTGATCGCCGTGAAGGGCGCGGTTCCGGGCGCGCCGGGCGGAGACGTGATCGTGCGTCCCGCGAGCAAGGCATAAGGAGAGATGGCGATGGAACTCTCTATCACCGGTAGCAACAGCAAGATCGCGGTGTCCGACGTCGTGTTCGGGCGCGAGTTCAACCCCGACCTGGTCCACCAGGTCGTGGTCGCGTACCGCAACGCGGGCCGGTCGGGGACCAAGGCGCAGAAGACGCGCGCCGAGGTCAACGGCACGACCAAGAAGTCGAAGCGCCAGAAGGGCGGCGGCGCCCGCCACGGTGCGCTGACCGCGCCGATCTTCGTCGGCGGCGGCGTGACCTTCGCGGCCAAGCCGCGCAGCTTCGAGCAGAAGGTCAACCGCAAGATGTACCGCGCGGCGATGTCGGCGATCCTGTCCGAGCTGGCACGCCAGGGTCGCCTCCAGGTCGTCGAGTCCTTCGACGTCGAGGAGACGAAGACGAGCGCGCTGGTGGCGAAGCTGAAGGGCTTCGATCTCGGCAAGCGCCCGCTGATCGTCACCGAGGACGCCTCGGAGCACCTGTACCTGTCCGCGCGCAACCTGCCCTACGTCGAGATCCGCGACGTGCAGGGCCTGGACCCGGTCTCGCTGGTCGGCGCCGACAGCGTGCTGGTCACCGCCGACGCAGTGAAGAAGATCGAGGAGTGGCTGGCATGAACGACGCCAAGCTCTATGCGCTGATCCGTGCGCCGCGCGTGTCCGAGAAGACCGCGCGCCTGCAGGAAGTGTCCAACCAGTACGCGTTCGAAGTGTCGACCGACGCCACCAAGGCCGACATCAAGACCGCGGTCGAGAAGCTGTTCGACGTCAAGGTCGAGTCGGTCAACGTGCTGAACGTGAAGGGCAAGCAGAAGGCCTTCCGCAACCGCAACGGCCGCCGCGGCGACTGGCGCAAGGCGTATGTGACGCTCGCCGACGGCCAGTCGAGCGACGTCATGAACGCCAAGGCCTGAGGAAGCTCCCATGCCATTGATGAAATTCAAGCCCACCTCCGCCGGTCGCCGCTCCGCGGTCCGCGTGGTCGCGCCCGAGCTGCACAAGGGTGCCCCGTATGCGCCGCTGCTCGAGAAGCAGAGCAAGACCGGTGGCCGCAACCACCACGGCCGCATCACCACCCGCCACATGGGCGGTGGCCACAAGCAGCACTACCGCATCATCGACTTCAAGCGCGACAAGGAAGGCATCCCGGCGCGCGTGGAGCGGATCGAGTACGACCCCAACCGCACCGCGCACATCGCGCTGCTGTGCTATGTCGACGGCGAGCGCCGCTACATCATCGCGCCCAAGGGCCTGAAGGCGGGCGACCAGGTGATCGCGGGCAACGCCGCCCCGCTCCGCGCCGGCAACACGCTGCCGCTGCGCAACAT
>JAAZHF010000092.1 GCA_012510865.1 Gammaproteobacteria bacterium | reverse complement strand
GGACGAGCGCGACGCGCTCATCGCGGCGCTGGCGGAACGCTGCGGTGCGGCCATGGTCCAGCGCATCGGCCACGTGGCCGTGCTCTACCGCCCCAATCGCGAGAAGCGGCAGATCGTGCTGCCGCGAGGCTGAAGCGACGCCCATGGACCTGGTCCACGAACGCCCCGACTACGAATTCGTGCTGCGCGCCGCCGACGGCCGCTCGGCGCTGGTGAACGACCGCGAGCTGTCCGCCAGCTTCATCATCACCCCGGACCGGCTGCTCGAGGACTGGGCCGCGCCGGCGGTGGATGCGCTGACGCCGGAGCTGCTCGAGCCCCTGCTCGCCCTCGGCGCCGAGGTCCTGATCCTGGGCACCGGCGATGCGCAGGCCTTCCCGCCGCCGCGCACCATGGCCGCCTGCCTGGCGCGCGGGGTCGGCCTGGAGGCGATGACCAACGGCGCCGCGGCCCGGACCTACAACGTGCTTGCCAGCGAGGGCCGGCGCGTGGTCGCCGGCTTCATCCTCGCGGGCGGCTGAGCCTCAGCGCCGCGGAAGGTAGCGCAGGGGGTCGACGGGCTTGCCGTTGTAGCGGATCTCGAAGTGCAGCATGTCGCGGTCCGCGCCGGTGCGGCCCATTTCCGCGATCTGCTGCCCGCCGCGCACGCGGTCGCCCTCGGCCACCAGGCGCCTGCGGTTGTGGCCGTAGGCCGACAGCCACTGCTCGTCGTGCTTGATGATGACCAGCTCGCCGTAGCCGACCAGGCCGGAACCGGAATACACCACCACGCCGTCGCCCGCCGCGCGGACCGGCTGCCCGGCCGCGCCGGCCACGCCGATGCCCTGTCGGGTGGGATCGCCTTCGGCATAGCGGCCGACCAGCTGGCCGTCCGCGGGCCAGCGCCAGTCCACGGCGCTGGCCGCGGGCGCCGGGCCCATGGGCTGCGGCGGGGCCTGGGTGGGCTGCACCGTGCGCCCGCGGCTGTCGGTGACCGGGCGCGAAGCGCCGCTGCCGCGCGCGCCGCCCGCGGCGGGCCGGCCGGTCGCGGCCGCGGAGCCCGTGCGGCCGGCCGGGGGATACAGGCGCAGCCGCTGCCCGGGATAGATGGTGTATGGCGCCTGGATCCCGTTCCACATCGCCAGGTCGAGCGGGCTGATGCCGTTGTTGACGGCCAGCCGGTAGAGGTTGTCGCCCTTGCGCACGGTCACGGCCTGCCCCGGCTTCGGCGTCGAGGCACGCGACGCGCCCGCCCCGCCTTCGCGGATCACCTTGCTGGTCCCGCACGCGGACAGCGCCAGCGCGAGCGCGAACAGGGGAAGCAGTGCGATGCGGGCGGCGTAGCGTATCGAGGGCATGCGCGGCGGGGACTCCGGGCGGTGGATGGAGGGGGCGGTCAACCGGCGAAGCGCTGCCAGAGCTGCTGCAGCGCCAGCCCTCCGCCTCCGATCAGCACGCTGAAGTACACCACGGTGCCGATCGTGGCGAGGTGGCCGAGCAGAACGGCGACGCCATCGCGCTGGATGAAGCCGACAGCGTAAAGCAGGAGCGCGAGCGCGGGGATGGTGTTGCTGAACGGAACGAAGCCGAACGGCGCCATCAGCAGCAGCGCGGCGAACACGAAGGCCAGGTTGTTGACCAGCATCCGCGCGCGTCCGTCGATGACGCCGGGCAGCCGATGCGGGCGGCTGATGCGTTCCAGCCGGCGCACCCAGGCCATGCCGCGGCCGAGCGCGGGCCGCAGGCGGTCGGCCGGGAGCGGCCGCTCGGCGAGGCGACGCGGGATCCACAGCGCGCGCCCCGAGAGCCGGCTGATCCCGACCAGCAGGATCGCGGCGCCGAACACCGTGCTCACGCCGGGGATCGACACCGGGATCAGGAACACCAGGGTCAGCAGGATCGACAGCACCAGCAGGCCTTCGTCGCCGATGACCCGCAGCAGCTCGCCCAGCGTCATGCTGCCCCTGGGCAGGCGTTCGATGATCGCCTCGAGCTGCGTGCGCAGGGACCCCGGGTCGGCAGGGCCCGCCGGAGGGAGCGGACCGGGCATGCGCTCAGTCCACCAGCCCGGACAGCAGCGGCACGAAGGCCACGCTGGCAAGGGTGTCCTCGGTGATGCGCCCGTCGGCATCCTTGCGCAGGCGCAGCAGCGACTGCGCGCCGCCGGCACCCACCGGCGCCACCAGCACGCCGCCCGGGGCGAGCTGCGCGGTCAGCGCATCGACCAGGGCAGGCGCCCCGGCGGTGACCAGGATGCCGTCGAAGGGCGCCTCCTCGGGCCAGCCGATGCGGCCGTCGTCATGCTTGCTGCGCACGTTCAGCCCGAGCGAACGGAAGCGCTTGCGCGCCACGCGCAGCAGGTCCCCGATCCGCTCGACGGTGAACACCTCCAGCCCGAGCGCGGCGAGGATCGCGGCCTGGTACCCGGAGCCGGTGCCGACCTCCAGGACCCGCCGGGGCTGCGCGCCGCCGTCGAACAGCGCCTCGGTCATCTTCGCAACCACCCACGGCTGCGAGATGGTCTGGCCGTGGCCGATCGGCAGCGCCGTGTCCTCGTAGGCGCGCGTGGCCAGGGCCTCGTCGATGAACAGGTGGCGCGGCACCGTGCGGATCGCGTTGAGCACGCGCTCGTCGGCGATGCCGTTGGCGCGCAGGCGCTCGATCAGGCGGTCGCGCACGCGCTGCGAGGTCATGCCCCCGCCCAGGGCCTCCGGCTGGAGCCGCAGTCGCGGGGTCATGCCGAGGCTCCGTTGCGCAGCGCTTCCTCCAGCCCTCCCACCCAGGCCGCGACCTGGTCCAGTGCCTGGTAGCGGGTCAGGTCCACCTGGATCGGCGTGATCGCGATGTGCCGGGTGCGCACGGCGTGGAAGTCCGTGCCCGGGCCGGAATCCTGCTCGGGTCCGGCGCCGCCGATCCACCAGAAGTGGCGGCCGCGCGGATCCTGCGCGGGAATGCAGGGCTCGGCCCGGTGGCGGTTGCCCAGGCGCGTGACCTCGAAGCCTTCGACCTCGGACCACGGGATGTCGGGCACGTTGACGTTGAGGATGGTGTCCGCCGGCAGCGGGTCGGCCTTGAGGCGGGCCACGATCTCGACCGCGGCGCGCGCGGCGGTCTCGTAGTGCAGGCCGACGTGGTTGCGGGTCGCCAGCGACACCGCGACCGCCGGCAGGCCGAGGAAGCGGCCTTCCATCGCCGCGGCGACGGTGCCGGAATAGATCACGTCGTCGCCGAGGTTGGCGGTGTCGTTGATGCCGGAGACGACGATGTCGGGTTCGTCGTCGAGCATGCCGGTGATGGCCACGTGCACGCAGTCGGTGGGCGTGCCGTGCACGCGCCACGTCGACGCGTCCACCTGCACGGCCTGCAGCGGAAGGTCGAGGGTGAGCGAATTGCTGGCGCCGGAACGGTCCCGGTCGGGGGCGACGACGGTGACCTCGTGGCCCGCGGCGCGCAGGCCGGCGGCGAGCGCGCGGATGCCGGGGGCGTCGACGCCGTCGTCGTTGCTTACGAGGATTTTCATTGCGTTCATGATAGCGGAAGGCGACGCCGCCGGTCCCCCGCGCTAGGCTTGCCGCATGTCCGGCCACGACCATGGGAACGGGGACGACGAGGACGCCGCGCTGTTCCGCGCGGCGATCGGCCCCGTGCGCGAACTGCCCCCGGCGCCGGAGCCCCCGGCGCGGCCACGGCCGCGTCCGCGCGCACGCATGGCCGAGCGCGACGAAGCACAGGCGCGCGAGGACTTCCGGCTGGGCCGGGGCGAGGCGTTCTCGATCGGACGCGGCGACGTGCTCGCCTGGCGCAGCGACCGCGTGCCGCCGCGCACGCTGAAGCGGCTGTCACAGGGACTGTATGCCGCGCAGGACGAACTCGACCTGCACTGGACCGACGCCGCCGCCGCCGAAGGGCTGCTGCGCCGCTTCCTGGCGGCCGTGGGCGATGCCGGCCACGGCTGCGTGCGCATCGTCCACGGCAAGGGGATCAATTCGACCGACAGCCTGCCGGTGCTGAAGAACGTGGTCGACAGGGTCCTGCGCCAGCGCTCGGACGTGCTGGCGTTCCATTCCGCGCCGCCCGCCCAGGGCGGGACCGGCGCGGTGCTGGTGCTGCTGGCCCGGCGCTGATCAGTCGCTGTCGGCGACCGCGTCGGCGAGCTCGGCGATCCGGGTCGGCGGATTGACCCACACCACCTCGACCCCGCGCATGCGCGCCTGGCGCTCCACGTAGGCCACGTACCTGGCGTCGGTCACCAGCCGCGACTGGCTGTCGGCCGACGGCGGCGGGGGCGCGGACGCCATGCCACCGCTGCTTGCGCAGCCCGCGAGGACCAGGGCCCCGACCGCTACAGGGATCATCCGGAGAAGAAGATGCGTTCTCATGGTCATCTCCCGTCAATGCGCGCCACGTCCGGCGCGCACCCCACCTGTATACCCCTCGCCGAAGGGGTGGCCAGTGCCGGCGGGCGCTTTCCGACGAGCGGCTCAGTGCGCCCGGGCGTCGACCACGGAACCCAGCTCGGCGAGCACCGACGTGGCGTACGCGCCGGCCGGAAGCGCGAACCGCAGCTCCAGCGCATCGCCTCCGCGCCAGCTCCAATCGAGCTCCGCCGGCCGCAGCCGGGTGGCGCGCCGCTCCTGCGACAGGCCCGCCTCCTCCAGGCCCGCGCGCAGCGCGAGGCTCTCGGGATCGGCAAGCGCTTCCAGCTCGAGCGCCCGGGCCTCGCCCGCGCTCCGCGGCTCGCCGCGGCCCCATAGCGGTCCGCTGGGATGGATGTCGAAGCGCTCCAGCCTCGCCGCCAGCGCATCGCTCCAGGGCTCGGGCCCGAACACGCTGCGGCTGCCGTCGAGCATCCAGGCCTCGCCGTCCAGGCCGCGGTCCCAGCTGCCCCCGGCCACGCGCGCGGCCAGGACCCGGTTGAACAGCGCGGAGCGCGCGGCCGACAGCAGCAGCGCGCGCTCGTCCCGCTTCACCCGCGCGCCCGCGAACATGCGCAGCGCCTTCCCGACGTTCCCGCCGGCGTGGCCGAAGCGCTGGCCGCCGAAGTAGTTGGGCACGCCGCGGCCGGCGATCGCCCGGAGGCGGGCTTCGATGGCGGCAGGCTCGCCTTCGACGCCGCGAAGGACCAGCGCGAAGCGGTTCCCGGCCAGCGCACCCCGCGGCAGCTTCCGAGAATGCCTCGCGTGGCCGAGCACGCGCAGCCGCTGCCCGGTCGCGGGGTCGTCGCGCTCCAGCGCCTCCACCCCGGGGGCCTCGCGTCCCGGCAGCTGCACGCTGAAGCGCTGGCGGGTGACCGCGTGTCGGTCCTTGAGCCCGGCGTAGCCGACCGCGCGCTCGTGCACGCCGGCCCATTCCGCCAGCAGGCGCGCGACGAAGGCGGTATTCATGCCGCGCTTCTCGATCGTCAGCAGCAGGTGCTCGCCCGCGCCGCTGGCCTCGAAGCCGTCGAGCTCGGTGACGTCGAAATCCTCGGGCGCGACCCGGATGCGCGCGGACAGCGCCGGCGCGCCCTGGGCGCGGGGAAGGCCCGTGTCCACGCGCCGCTCAGGCCTTCACGAGCAGGCACACGGCCTGCGCGGCGATCCCTTCCTCGCGGCCGATGAAGCCGAGTCGCTCGCTGGTGGTGGCCTTCACGCTGACCGCGCCCAGCGGGATGCCCAGGTCCGCGGCGATCGCCTCGCGCATGGCCTGCGCGTGCGGACCCACCTTGGGCCGCTCGCAGACCACGGTGGCATCGACGTTGCCGGCCCTCCAGCCGCGCTCCGCCGCCAGCGCCGCGCAGTGGCGCAGCAGCATGCGGCTGTCCGCTCCCTTCCAGCGCGCGTCGGACGGCGGGAAGTGCACGCCGATGTCGCCCAGCGCCAGCGCACCGAGGATGGCGTCGCAGAGCGCGTGCAGGATCACGTCGCCGTCGCTGTGCGCGACCAGCCCGCGGTCGTGCGGCACGCGCACGCCGCCGAGCATCACGTGGTCGCCTTCGCCGAAGGCGTGGACGTCGTAGCCGTGGCCGATGCGGAGGTTCATGCGGTCTCTGCTGCTGGATGGGCAGGCAAGTATGGGCGAATCGGCGGCGCTTGCCCGCTCAGCGAACGCCACGCCGCGCTCTTTCCAGCAGGAACTCGAAATAGGCCAGGTCCGCCGGGGTCGTCACCTTGATGTTGTCCTCGGCGCCCTCGACCAGCAGCGGGCGCAGGCCCTGGCGCTCCATGGCCATGGCCTCGTCGGTGGCCTCGACGCCGTCGGCGGCGGCGGCCTCCAGCGCGCGGCGCAGCTGGAGGCGGCGGAACAGCTGCGGGGTCTGGGCCCGCCACAGGCGCTCGCGCGGCTCGGTGCCGTCGATGCCGCCGTCGTCGCCCGCGCGCTTCAGGGTGTCGCGCACGGGCGTGGCCAGGATCGCGCCGACCGGATCCTCGCGCCCGCGCTCCAGCAGGGCCGACAGGTCCGCCAGGCGCAGGTTCGGGCGCGCGGCGTCATGCACCAGGACGAAGGCGTCGGCGCGGACCTCGCCGGGCAGCGCGGCCAGGCCGGCCAGCACCGATTCCGCGCGGCTGCCACCGCCGACGCAGGCGATCACCGGGCGGCCGCTGCCGTCGCTCCAGCCCCGCCAGTGCGAATCGCCCGCGGCCAGCGCGACCACCGCGCCCTTCACGCCGGGGTGCGCGAAGAGCGCGCGCAGGCTGTGGGCGATCAGGGGCTCGCCGGCCACCTCGAGGTACTGCTTGGGCACTTCGCCGCCGAAGCGCGCGCCGCGGCCGGCCGCGGGAACCACGGCCCAGGTCATCGGGCCGGCGTCCGGTGGACGCCCGTGATGGGCGGATTCATTGCGACTCGTCCTCCGGATCGACGGTGGGCTGCGCCGGCCGGGCGTGGTCGACCACGCGGTAGAACACCTCGCCCGGCTTGATCATGCCCAGCTCGGCGCGCGCGCGCTCCTCGATCGCGGCCTCGCCGGACTTGAGGTCCGCGACCTCGGCGGCCAGCGCGGCGTTGCGCTCGCGAAGGCCGTCGTTCTGGCGCGCCTGCTGCTCGACCTGGGCCCGGAGGTCGGCGACCTCGGCGTTGCCGCCGCTGCCGAACCACAGGCGGTACTGCAGCCACGCCAGCAGCGCCACCAGCACCACCAGCACGAGCCGCAGCGTGCGCATGGCCCGTCAGCGCCTGAGCGAGACGAAGGCGTCCCGGCCGGCGAAGCGCGCGCCCTCGCCCAGCGACTCCTCGATGCGCAGCAGCTGGTTGTACTTGGCCACGCGGTCGCTGCGGCACAGCGAGCCGGTCTTGATCTGGGTGGCGGTGGTCGCCACCGCGATGTCGGCGATGGTGGTGTCCTCGGTCT
>JAAZHF010000091.1 GCA_012510865.1 Gammaproteobacteria bacterium | reverse complement strand
TCTGCGCGCAGTGCGGCCAGGCGCTCCGGCGACCACGCGATTGCATCGGCGCCGGCCGGCTGGGCCTGCCCGGCCCCGGGCTCAAGCCGCGCCACCGCGGCCACCGGCAGCAGCGCCGCCACCAGCACCGCCAGCGCCAGCGCACGTCCCGCCTTCGAGCCGGTCCAGCGCTTGCGCTCGTACCACCACAGCCCCAGTCCCAGCAGCACCAGGCCCACACCCACCAGCGCCATCGCATCCACGCCGTGCTGGCGACCCAGCACCCAGGCCAGCCAGACCGCGGTGAGATACATCGGGAAGGCCATGAACTGCTTGAGCGTCTCCATCCAAGGACCCGGCCTGGGCAGCCGCGACGCCAGCGCCGGCACGAACCCGATCAGCAGGAACGGCAGCGCCAGGCCCAGGCCCAGCGCCAGGAACACGCTCATCGCCAGCGGCGCCGAAGCGGTGAACGCGAACGCCAGCGCGCCGCCCATGAACGGCGCGATGCAGGGGCTGGCGACCACGCACGCCAGCACCCCGGTGAAGAAGTCGCCCATGCGCCCGTCCCGGGAGGCGAGCCGCTGGCCGGCCGCGCCCACGCTGCCGCCGACGCTGAAGACGCCCGACAGGCTCAGGCCGACGGCGAACATCAGGTAGACCAGCAGCGCCACGAACCAGGGCTGCTGCAGCTGGAAACCCCAGCCCAGCGCCAGGCCCGCGGCGCGCAGCCCCAGCACCAGCGCCCCGATCGCGGCAAACGCGCTGAGCACGCCCAGCGTGTACCAGATGGCATGCGAGCGGGCGGCCGCACGGCTTTCACCGCTTTGCGCCAGCCCGACCACCTTGAGCGAGAGGATCGGCAGCACGCACGGCATCAGATTGAGCAGCAGGCCGCCCAGCAGACACAGCGCCCGCGCTCCCAACAGCCCGCCGGTGGGCAGCGCCGGCGCGCGGCTGCGCACGGCGTTGTCCGCCGAAGCGTCTGCCACCGGAACTGATGCATCCGGCGCGTCGCCGGCTGGCGGCGGCGCGCCATTGGCCGGGGGGGTGGAGGAGGGTGCGGGAGCGCTTCCGTCTGCGGCTTCCCCGGGCGGGGGCAGCGCGGCCTCCGCGGCCGGGAGAGGATCCTCCGCCGATGCGGTCACCACGCCCTGCGGCAGCGCAACCTGTACGCTGCGCGTCATCGGTGGATAGCAGATGCCCTCGTCCTGACAGCCCTGGAAGGTGGCGGTGAGGACGGCCTCGCGCGGCTCGCCGTGGCTGCGGACCAGGGGCAGCGGCACGTCGACCTGGTCGAAATACACCACGACGTCGCCGAAATAGCCGTCGTTGTGCTCCACGCCCGGCGGCCAGCGCGGCGCCGCCGCGGCGATGCCGTCCGCAGCCAGCGCGAAGCTGCTGCGGTCGCGGTAGAGGTAGTACCCCGGCGCCGGCGTGAAGCGCATCAGGATGGTGTTGCCGTCCCCGGCGATCGCTTCGAACGCGAAGGCCTGCTCTTCCGGAAGCGGCAGCGCCGCGCCCGCGCCCGGCCGCGACGGCGCCCCCGCGCTGCCGCCGCCCAGCGCCTGCCCGAGCGCGGCGAAGCCGGCGTCGGCGCCGGCAGCGGCGCCGGCACCCGGCCCGCCCGGCGGCAGGCGGACCTCGACGGTGCGCGTCTGCGGCGGATAGCAGATGCCGAGGTCCGCGCAGCCCTGGTAGCGGATCTTCAGGCGGGTGCTGCCCGCCGTCGCCTCTCCGGCCAGCGTTCCGGCGACATGGCCCCGGTAGGTCTCGACCTCGCCGAAGAATTCGTCGACGTGGGCCTTGCCCGGAGGCAGCTGGAAGCCGGCGGCATCGGGGCGGAAGCCCGCGTCGAGCGGCTCGGCCCCCATCCGGTGGCGGTAGAGGTAGTAGCCATCGGCGATGGTCCAGGCGATCTCGATGCGCCCGGGCGCCGTCGCCTCGGCCCGGAGGACGAAGGCTTCGTCGACGGGGAGCAGGTCGTCGAGGCCGACGGCCGCGCCGGCGGGGCCCGTCGCCGCCAGCAGGAGCGCGACCAGGGCCACGGCCCGCCGCCAGGGAATGCCGGGACGGGTGCTCACGGGGCCGGGACCGGGTCCGCGCCGCGGGTTTCCGCATCGACCCAGGCGAGGTAGGCCGGGAGGCCCGCGGCCACTTCGACGGCGACGACCGCGGGCACGGAATAGGGATGCAGCTCGACGATGCGCGCGGCCAGCGCGTCGAAGCGCGCCGCGCTCGTCTTGGCCAGCAGCAGCACCTCGTCGCCCTCCTGGATGGCGCCGTCCCAGCGCCAGGTCGAGCGCAGGCCCGGCAGCACGCTGGCGCAGGCGGCCAGGCGCTCCTCGACGAGGCGGCGGGCGAGCATGGCCGCGGTCTCGCGGTCGGGGCAGCTGCAGTGGCAGATCAGCACGGCGATGGCGTTGGACGGGGGCCGTCTAGGGTAGCCGAAGGCGCCGTGCCGGGGCTGGAACGCAGCGGGGGCGCCGGTGTCCCGGCGCCCCCGTGTACTGCGGTGCTGCGGTGCGATCGCGCGGTCAGCGCATCCGCGGTGCCGCCGCGGCCCGGCTGCGGCCGGCGGGGGCAGGCGCGGCGGCCGGACGCACCGGCGGCTTCATGCGCGGGTTGCGCGGGTCGCTTGGGGCGGGCGTGCCGAGCTGGCAGGTCGCGGGTCGGCTGGAGGTGAACAGCGCCCCCGTGGCCCACTCGGGGTGGTCGATGAACGGGTTCCGGTTGCCCTGGTACGCGTACACCACCTCGTTGCGGGCGCGCTCGGCGTCGTCCGGCGGGTCGGCCAGGTGCCATTCCAGCAGGGTCGACAGCAGGCCCATGTAGGCGGGCGAGCCGCAGGTGCCGACGATCAGGCTGCGGTCGTCGGTGAGCTCCAGGTCGGGCTCGGCCAGGCCGGTGGTGGGATGGGTGCCGCCCTCGTAGCGGATCGCCATGTACATCACCGCACGGGCCATGTCGCCCCGGCGCGCGCCCCAGACCTCGAACGAGCCCTGGCTGCCGCTTCCGCGGTACCAGTTGGAGTTGCCGGGATAGGTCCCGGTGCCGCCGCCACGGCCGTGGTTGGCCTCGGTCGGCCGCTCCGTGCAGCCCGACGGGCAGTTGGCATAGGGCATGTTGCCGCGGTTCGAGTTGTAGCCCTCGTCGCTCAGGTAGAGCATGTGCGTGTCGGTGTACGGCGAGTTGGGCAGGCCGCCGATGCTGCTGTTCGGGAAGCCCAGCGAGTTCGGCCAGGTGTGCTCGCGGTTGTACTTGTTGCTGCAGCCGCTGCCGGCGCGGTCCTGGCCCTTGGTGTAGCTGCGGTTGCGGTAGACGTCGAGGATCCTGCCCTCGTCGCCGGGATCCTCGTCGGCGATCTCGAGGATGGTCCAGGTGGTGGTGCCGCTGCCGCTGTACGGGTAGGCGACGTGGCCGCGGATGGTCTCGTGCAGCGAGCAGCGCAGCTGGTCGGGGCTGGAGGCGTTGACCCGGCCGTAGTAGTCGTCGCTGCCGCCGCCGACGCGGGCCTTGTGCACGCGGAAGCCGATCGCGGTATCGGTCTCGGGCGCCGTGTCGTCGAGGTCGGCGATCCGGGCGGCGTCGATGTGCAGGGTGCAGGACTGGCCGGGGACCAGGGGCGAGGCCGGCGTCAGGGTGAAGCTGATGGCCTGGCCGACGTGGTCCAGCACGGGGCTGCGGCGGCGCGCGATGCCGTCGCAGGCGAGGGTGAAGGCACCCGGGCTGGCGACCACCGGCTCGCTGAAGGTGACGGTCAGGTCGGCGGCGTACGGGAAATCCCGGGCGCCGTCGGCGGGGAAGGTCGAGACCACCCGCGGGGCGACGTTGCCCGGCTCGCCGAAGCTCTGGTCGTTGTTGCAGGTGCCGAAGGTCCGGGCGGCCGAATCGGCCCACTCGAAGTCGGCGTAGACGCTGCCGGCGCCACGCAGCTGCAGCGAAGTGCCGGCCGGCGCGGTGTTGGCCTCGGCGACGCCGATGTCGATGCTGGTCATGCCGGCCGCGGGGCCGTTGCTGGCGGTGAACGTGCCCTCGTAGCTCAGGAACTGGACCACGTTGCCCTGCGGATCGACCAGGGCCATGCCGTCGGGAGATCCGTTCTGGAGGCCGTCGACCGGGTAGTTGATGGTCGCGATGCGCACCTGGCCCCCGCAGGCCACGAGGTTCCCCTCGGGCAGCGCGTCGTCGCCGTAGCTGGCGCCGCCGTTGCCGTTGTAGCGCACGATCCGGTAGCCGGCGAGGCTTTCCCCCGCGCTGCCGACGACCTCGAGCGCTTCGCCGACGTCGGCGCCGGCGTTGTCATAGTGGATCTCGTTGATGAAGACCTCGGCGCGGGCCGGGAGCGCCGCGGCGGCGATCGCGATGGCGATGGCCCAGCCGAGTCTGGAACTGTCGAAACGCATGTGGTTCTCCCCTGTGTGGAAGCGGCATTCTGACCGCGGCGTGTGACGGTGGCCAGACACAGCTTCCCGCCGGCCTGCACGCCGGCAACACGCGGCCGACGTATCCTTTCCGCCCCTGCAGCACGTTCCCCCATTCAGTTGGCCCGGATGCTCCCATTCCCCCGCTCTTCCACCGGCCTTGCCGCCGCGTTCGCCCTGATGCTCCTGGCCGGATCCGGCCCGGCGCGGGCGGTCGACGTCGAAGTGGCAGCCGGCGTGTCCAACACCACCGACCGCGAATCCACCGGCGTGGCCTCGGTCGCCTGGCTGCCGGAGCTGCGCACGCTGGACCGGGCCGTGCTGCGCGGCGAGGTCGGCCTGGTCCACGTCGACGGCCGCGGCGAGGTCGCGGGGCGCGACCTGTCCGACAGCGTCCAGGTCGGTTACCTGGGCCTGCGCTACGAGCGGACCGACAGTGGCCTGACCCTGGGGGCGGGGATCGGCGCCCAGTCCGGGGAGCCCGACGCCCTGTCCGGGGCCCCGCAGTTCGTGACCACCGCCGGCTGGCGCTGGGACCGCTTTTCGCTGCTCCTGCGGCATATCTCGAACGCCAGCCTGCACGCGCCGAACAACGGCGAGACCATGCTCGTCGCGGCCTGGCGCTTCTGAAGGACCGCCCCGGACGGACTTTTCCAGTCCGCCCCCTTGAACCGGGAAACCGGCACCCCATCTAGCAGGCATCCCGGCCCTGCCGGGTTTTCGCGGCCCGGGTTCTGGCACTCGGCAGGTCCGACTGCCAGAATCCGCGTCCGGATTGCCCCTTAGTAGTCAAAAATCAATCACTTGTGAGGATTGTATGAACCTGAAGCCGCTCTACGACCGCGTGGTCGTCAAGCCGATCGAAGCCGACGAAGTGACCGCCGGCGGCATCGTCATCCCCGACAACGCCAAGGAAAAGCCCACCAAGGGCGAAGTGGTCGCGATCGGAGAGGGCAAGGCCCTCGACAACGGCAGCGTGCGCGCCCCGAAGGTCAAGGTGGGCGACAAGGTCATCTACGGCCAGTACTCGGGCTCGTCCTACAAGCTGGACGGCGTCGAATACAAGATCGTGCGCGAGGACGACATCCTCGCCGTCGTCGGCTGAGCGCACCGAAGCGCAACGCAATCCCCATCCACTGATCCAGTTTCGAGGTAACAACAATGTCCGCGAAGGAAATCCGCTTCGGTGAGGACGCGCGCGCCAGGATGGTGCGTGGCGTCAACGTGCTCGCCAACGCCGTCAAGGCCACCCTGGGCCCGAAGGGCCGCAACGTCGTGCTCGACAAGAGCTTCGGTTCGCCCACGATCACCAAGGACGGCGTGTCCGTCGCCAAGGAGATCGAGCTGCAGGACAAGTTCGAGAACATGGGCGCGCAGATGGTGAAGGAGGTCGCGTCCAAGACCTCCGACAACGCCGGCGACGGCACCACCACCGCGACCGTGCTGGCCCAGGCCTTCATCCGCGAGGGCATGAAGGCGGTCGCCGCCGGCATGAACCCGATGGACCTCAAGCGCGGCATCGACCACGCGGTCAAGGCCGCGGTGGAAGAGCTGAAGAACATCAGCAAGCCGTCGTCCACCAGCAAGGAAATCGCCCAGGTCGGCACCATCTCCGCCAACTCCGACGCCAACATCGGCGACCTGATCGCCCAGGCGATGGACAAGGTCGGCAAGGAAGGCGTGATCACCGTTGAAGAGGGCTCGGGCCTGGACAACGAGCTCGACGTGGTCGAGGGCATGCAGTTCGACCGCGGCTACCTGTCGCCGTACTTCATCAACAACCAGCAGTCGATGTCGGCCGAGCTCGAGGATCCCTACATCCTCCTGCACGACAAGAAGATCTCGAACGTCCGCGACCTGCTGCCCGTGCTCGAGGGCGTGGCCAAGGCCGGCAAGCCGCTGCTGATCATCGCCGAGGAAGTCGAGGGCGAGGCCCTGGCGACCCTGGTGGTGAACACCATCCGCGGCATCGTCAAGGTCTGCGCCGTGAAGGCCCCGGGCTTCGGCGACCGCCGCAAGGCGATGCTGGAGGACATGGCGATCCTGACCGGCGGCACCGTCATCTCCGAGGAGGTCGGCCTGACCCTCGAGAAGGCGACCATCAAGGACCTCGGCCGCGCGAAGAAGGTGCAGGTCTCCAAGGAGAACACCACCATCATCGACGGCGCCGGCGAGGCCTCGGGCATCGAGGGCCGCATCAAGCAGATCAAGGCGCAGATCGAGGAGACCACCTCGGACTACGACCGCGAGAAGCTGCAGGAGCGCGTCGCCAAGCTGGCCGGCGGCGTGGCCGTGATCAAGGTCGGTGCCTCGACCGAGATCGAGATGAAGGAGAAGAAGGCCCGCGTCGAGGACGCCCTGCACGCCACGCGCGCCGCGGTCGAAGAGGGCGTGGTCCCGGGCGGCGGCGTCGCGCTGCTGCGCGCCAAGGCCGCCATCGAGAACCTCAAGGGCGCCAACGAGGACCAGAACCACGGCATCACCATCGCCCTGCGCGCGATGGAGGCCCCGCTGCGCGAGATCGTCGCCAACGCGGGCGAGGAGCCGTCGGTCATCGTCAACCAGGTCAAGGACGGCAAGGGCAACTTCGGCTACAACGCCGCCAACGGCGAGTTCGGCGACATGGTCGAGTTCGGCATCCTGGACCCGACCAAGGTGACCCGCACCGCGCTGCAGAATGCCGCGTCGATCGCGGGGCTCCTCCTGACCACCGAGTGCGTAGTGGTCGAGAAGAAGGAGGAAGAGCCCGCTCCGGCCATGCCGGCGGGTGGTATGGGCGGGATGTACTAAGCCCGGGACGGGCGGGCCACACC
>JAAZHF010000090.1 GCA_012510865.1 Gammaproteobacteria bacterium | reverse complement strand
TGGCGCGGCTCCAGGCCGAGCGCACTGTCGAGGATCGTCGGCAGCAGCCCGGGCGGCAGGCTGCTCTCGCTGTTCCACAGCAGCACCACGCCAAGGTCACGCTCGGGCATGAGTGCCATCAGTCCCCGGTAGCCCTGGACGGCGCCCGCGTGGAAGACCACGCGATGGCCCGAGTAGTCGTACACGCGCCAGCCCAGCGCGTAGCCGGCGTCGTTGAGCCGCTCCCGGCGCCAGGACGAGGTGCGGGTCTCGCGCGGGGTCGACACGAGCGGCTGGTGCAGGGTCGCCAGCAGCGGCGTCGGCAGCACGTCGGGCCGGCGTCCCGACTGGGCGATCAGCCACTTGGCCATGTCGCTGATGCTGGCGTTGACGCCCGCGGCGGGCGCGACCCGGTAGTAGGTGGGCTTCGGCACGAGGGAGCGACAGCCGCCGCGCGCGCGCAAGTGCGGCTTCGCCCAGCGGGGGCTGGCCTGGATGCCCTCGAGCCCGTAGCTGGCGTCGTCCATGCCCAGCGGCTTGAAGATGCGGCCGGCGACCGCCTCGCTGTAGAACTGCCCGGTGGCGGCGAAGACGACGTCGCCGACCAGGCTGAAGGCGACGTTCTGGTAGGCATAGCAGTCGCCGACGTCGCAGGTCATCGGCGCGTAGGCCAGCCTCTGGACCAGGCTGCGGTAGTCGGCGTTGGCCTCGATGTCGCGATCGAAGGTGTTGCGGCCCAGGCCGACGCGGTGGCTGAGCACGTCGGCGACGGTGAGCTTTCCGGCGGCCTCCGGGTCCGAGAACCGCAGCGCCGGCATGTAGTCGGCGACGTTGCTGTCCCAGCGCAACGCACCCTCCGCGACCAGGAGGCCGGTGACCGCGCCGGCGAACGGCTTCGACAGCGACGCCAGCCGGAACACGGTGTGGGCGTCCACGGGCTCGGCGGCGCTGACGTCGGTGATGCCATAGCCGCGTGCGCTCACCACCTCGCCCTTGTGGACGATCGCCATCGCGAGGCCGGGTACGCGCTGGTTGGCGACGATGGCCTGGGCCATGGCCTCGAAGCGGGGGACGTCGAAGCCGCTGGCGAGCGGCATCGCGGTGCGGCCCGGCGGCAGCAGCGGCGACGTGTCCGGGGGCACCACGTCGTGCACCGACGGCGCCGCGATCGGGGCCGGCAGCCCGGCCGCGGGCGCGGGCAGCGGTTGGAGTCCTGACTGCGCCGCCGTGCCAAGCGCCACGGGCGTGAGGCAGGCAAGCAGGCCGGCGCCGGTCAGGAGGCGGCGACGGATGCGCGATGCGTCTTTCATCGGACGTATCCCCTGCGTATGCTGCGAGTGCCCGGGTGATCATATGCCCCCGTTTCCCGCTTTGCATGAACAAGGGGAGGTTCGATGTCCAGCTTGCTGATACTGCTGGTGTTTGCCGGCGCGATCGTGGTCGCGCTGGGCTGGGGCGTTGGCATCTACAACGGCCTGGTCGCCGCCCGCAACGCGTTCAGGAATGCCTTCGCCCAGATCGACGTGCAGCTGCAGCGGCGCTTCGACCTGATTCCGAACCTGGTCGAGACGGCCAAGGGCTACCTCAAGCATGAGCGCGATACCCTGGAAGCGGTGATCGCCGCGCGCGGCGCCGCGATGTCCGGGCTGGCCGCGGCGAAGGGGAGCCCTGGCGATCCGGCGGCAATGGCCGGCCTCGCCCAGTCCGAAGGCCTGCTCAACGGCGCCCTCGGCCGCCTGCTGGCCGTCGCCGAGGCCTATCCAGACCTCAAGGCCAACCAGAACATGATGCAGCTCACAGAGGAGCTGACCTCCACCGAGAACCGGGTGGCATTCGCGCGGCAGGCCTACAACGACTCGGTGATGGCCTACAACACCAGGCGCGAAGTCTTCCCGTCCAACATCCTGGCCGGCATGTTCGGCTTCGATGCCGCGGCGCTGCTGGAAATCCCCGCCGACAAGGCCGAGGTCCGCGAGGCGCCACGGGTCCAGTTCTAGCGCTCGATGAACTTCTTCGAGCAGCAGGCGAAGGCGCGCAGGAGCAGCACCCGCCTGGTGGTCCTGTTCGCGCTGGCGGCGGCCGGCATCGTGCTGGCCATCGACCTCGCGGTGCTGCTGGTGGCCGGCGCGAACGTCGGGCTGCTGGCGTTCACCACTCTGGCCACGATCGCGGTCATCGGCCTGGGGTCGCTGTACCGGCTCGCGTCGCTCAGGGGCGGCGGCGACGCGGTCGCGCTGCAGTTCGGCGGCACGCTCGTGCCGCAGGACACGACCGATCCCGCGCTGCGGAGATTGCGCAACGTGGTCGAGGAGATCTCGATCGCCTCGGGGGTGCCGGTGCCGGGCCTTTACGTGCTCGAACGGGAGTCCGCGATCAACGCCTTCGCCGCCGGGTATTCGACGAGCGACGCCGCCATCGCGGTCACGCGCGGGGCGCTCGACCGCCTCAACCGCGACGAGCTGCAGGGGGTCGTCGCACACGAGTTCAGCCATGTGCTCAATGGCGACATGCGCCTGAACATCCGGCTGATGGGGATGCTGTTCGGCATCCTGATGATCAGCCTGATCGGCCGCAAGGTGCTGTACCTCGGCGGCGGGCGCAGCCGGGACGCAACGGCCGTCATGGTGGCGGCGCTCGTGGCCCTGGTTGTCGGCAGCATCGGGCTGCTGTTCGCACGCATCATCAAGGCCAGCGTCAGCCGCACGCGCGAGCGCCTGGCCGATGCTTCCGCGGTGCAGTTCACGCGCCAGACGGCGGGCCTGGCCGGCGCGCTGAAGAAGATCGCCGGGCTTCCCGGCGGCGCGCGCCTGAGCGACCGCGCAGACGCCGAGGAGGCCAGCCACATGCTGTTCGGCGACGGCGTCGGATTCAGCGGCCTGTTCGCCACCCATCCGCCGATCCTGGAGCGGATCCAGGCGCTGGAACCCGGCTTCCGCGGCGAGCAGCTGGAGCGGCTGAGGTCGACCTGGGCGCTGTCGCCGCCCTCCGGCCTGGACGAAGACCGCCTGCTGGGGCTCGACGCGCACCCGGGCCTGCTGCCCGCGCGCACGGCCAGCCTCGACGTCACGCCGCCCATGGTCTCGGCCCAGGTGGGCAGCCCCGAGTCCGACGACTACCAGCGGGCCGACGCGATCGTCCACGGCATGCCCGCTTCCTTGCGCACGCTGGCGGGCTCGCGGGAGGCCGTTCTGCCGCTGGTGCTCGGGTTGCTCCTCGACGGCGACGACGCCATCCGGGGCATGCAGGAGACCGCGATCTCGGCCCGCCTCGGCGAGGCGGTCGC
>JAAZHF010000089.1 GCA_012510865.1 Gammaproteobacteria bacterium | reverse complement strand
GGCGTGCAGTCGCGCGCGGCCTCGCCTACCCTGCCCCCGCCGGGACCGCCCCCACAGGCACCGCCCCATGGCCCGCGCCGCCGGCCGCGCCGCGACGCCCCCGCCCGAAGGCGGCACCGCTCCGGTCGACGGCATCCGTACCGGCGTGGGCGGCTGGACCTACGCGCCCTGGCGCGACAACTTCTATCCCCGCGGCCTGGTGCAGAGGCGCGAGCTCGAGCATGCCAGCCGCCGGCTCTCCGCGATCGAGATCAACGGCACGTACTACCGCATGCAGTCGGCGGCCACCATCGCGCGCTGGCGCGACGACACGCCGCCGGGCTTCGTCTTCACGGCGAAGGCACCGATGCGCATCGTGCAGTCGCGGGTCCTCGCGAAGACCGGGGGCCGGGTCGACGATTTCGTCGACGGCATCGCCGCGCTCGGCGACCGCCTCGGACCGCTGCTGTGGCAGTTCGATTCCCGGGGCGGGCTCGACCGCGACGACTTCGCCGCCTTCCTGGACCTGCTCCCGCGCGAGGCCGGCGGACGCCCTTTGCGCCACGTGCTCGACGTCCGCGATCCCGGGTTCGTGGATGCCGGCTACCTGGAGCTGGCGCGCCGGCACGGCATGGCGACCGTATTCACCGATTCGCCCGCGCATCCGTCGTTCGCCGATGCCACCGCCGGCTTCGTCTACGCGCGCCTGATGCGGTCGCGCGCCGGCATCGCCACCGGCTATCCGCGGAGCGAGCTGGCCCAGTGGGCGCGGCGTGCCCGCGAATGGGCCGCCGGGGGCGAGCCGGCCGACCTGCCGCGCATCGCCCCGGCCGGCGCCGCTCGGCAGGCACCGCGCGAGGTGTTCATGTTCTTCATCGGCGCCGCCAAGGAGCGCAATCCGGCGGCGGCGATGGCGCTGCACGACCTGCTTGTGCGAAGCTCGCGATGACGCGTCCAGTTCCCTGGTCCACGCTCGCCGAGCGTTGCAGGCGAGCCTTCCCAACAGGAGGATTCGCCATGACGTCACGACGGGACTTCCTGGCCAGCGCTTCGCTGGCCGCGTCCGGGCTGGTACTTTCGCAGCTCGCCGGCTGCGCCCGCGAGGCCTCGCCACCCGCCTCGCCGGCCGCACCGGTCGCCGGCCCCGCGGCCACCCCCGCGGCCCCGGGGCCGATGCTCGGCCGCGCCATTCCCTCGACCGGCGAACAGCTGCCGGTGATCGGCGCAGGCACCTCGGGCAGCTACGAGGTGGCGATGGATTCGCCGCAGTACGACGCGCTGGAGGAGGTGGTGCGGATCTTCTTCGAAGGCGGCGGCAGCGTGATCGACACCTCGCCGAACTACTCGAACGCCGAAGAGGTGGTCGGCGCGCTGCTTGCCAAGGGCGGCTGGCGCGACCGCTGCTTCCTCGCCACCAAGCTGGCCGCGGACAGCCGCGAGGCGCTCGAGGCGCAGTGGGCGGAGTCCCTGCGCCGCCTGCGCACCGACCGCGTCGAGCTGCTGGCCGTGCACAACATGCGCAACATGGCCGAGGCCCTGCCCTTCGCGCGCGAGCTCAAGGAGCAGGGTCTGGTGAAGTACGTCGGCCTGACGCACTACCAGGCCAGCGCGCATGCCGCGATGCTGCAGGCGATGCAGGACGAGCGCCCGGACTTCATCCAGATCAACTACTCCGTCGCGTCGCCTGCGGCGGCGTCGCGGCTGCTGCCTGCGGCGCGCGACCAGGGCGTGGCCGTGATGATCAACCGCGCGTTCGAGGACGGCCTCCTGTTCGGCCGGGTCGGCGGCCGCCCGCTGCCCGGCTGGGCGGCCGAGGCCGGCATCGGCTCGTGGTCGCAGATGTTCCTGAAGTTCGTGATCAGCCACCCGGCGGTCACGGTGGTGATCCCCGCCACCGGCAAGCCCGACCGCCAGGCCGACCAGCTCCTGGCCGGCCGCGGCGAGCTGCTCACGCAGGCGCAGCAGGACGAACTCATCGCGATGTTCAGCTGACGATGGCCACTGGCATCGCGCGCTGGCTGCAGCGCGCCTTCGGCGTGGAAGAGGACGAAGCCGGCGCGGTCGTGGCCGGCTTCGCCATGTTCTTCCTGCTGTTCGCGGGCTACTTCCTGCTGCGGCCGGTGCGCGAGACCATGGGCATCGCCGGCGGCGTGCGCAACCTGCAGTGGCTGTTCACCGGCACCTTCCTCGCCACCCTGGCGGCGATGCCGCTGTTCGGCTGGGTGGCGGGCCGCGTGCGCAGGCGCCGGATCCCGTACTGGGTGTATGGCTTCTTCATCTCCAACCTGCTGGCCTTCGCCGCGTGCTTCGCGGCGATGCCCGGCGATCCCTGGGTGGCGCGCACCTTCTACATCTGGCTGTCGGTGTTCAACCTGATCGCGATCTCGGTCGCCTGGAGCGTGCTGGTCGACGTCTTCACTTCGGCGCAGTCGCGGCGCCTGTTCGCGTTGATCGCCGCCGGGGCCAGCCTCGGCGGCCTGGTGGGGCCGATGCTCGGCGTGCTGCTGGTCGGGCCGCTCGGCTACGCGGGGCTGTCGGTGCTTTCGGCCGGCCTGCTCGCCGCCGCGGGCGCCGCGGCATGGCGCGTGCACCGCTGGCGCGACCTGCGCCCGCTGCCCGGCGACGCGGCGATGCCGCGCCAGCAGCCCCTCGGCGGCAGCGCCTTCGCAGGCGCCACCGAGGTCCTGCGCTCGCCCTACCTGATGGGCATCGCCACCTTCGTGCTGCTGCTCGCGAGCGTCACCACCTTCCTCTACTTCGAGCAGGCGCGACTGGTCGAGGCGCGCTTCCCCGACCCGATCGACCAGACGCGCGTGTTCGGCGTCATCGACACCATCGTGCAGGCGCTGGCGATCGTGTCGCAGCTGTTCATCACCGGGCGCGTGGCCAGGACGCTGGGCGTGGGCGTGCTCCTGGTGGCGGTGCCGCTGGTGGTCGCGGCCGGCTTCCTGTGGCTGGCGCATGCGCCGGTGTTCGCGGTGCTGGCGGTGGTGATGGTGGCGCGCCGGGCGGGCGAGTACGCCTTCGTGCGTCCCGGCCGCGAGATGCTGTACACCGTGGTCCCGCCGGAGGCCAAGTACAAGGCCAAGAACTTCAACGACACCGTCGTCTATCGCGGCGCCGATGCGGTCAGCGGCTGGGTCAAGGCCGGCATCGGCATGGTCGCGCAGCAGCCGGCGGTGGCGATGGTCATCGGCGCGCTCATCGCGCTCGCATGGGCGGCGAATGGCGCCTGGCTCGCGCGCGCCCAGCGCCGCCTCGCTCCGCACTGAGCCCCGGGCGACGTCCATGCAACCCGCCGCGAAAGCCCAGCTGCAGATCCACCTGTGCGTGCTGCTGTGGGGCTTCACCGCCATCCTCGGCAAGCTGATCACGCTGCAGGCGCTGCCGCTGGTGTGGTGGCGCATGCTGCTGGTGGTCGCGGCGCTGGCACTGCTGCCGCGCGTCTGGCGCGGCGTGCGCGCCCTGCCGCCGCGCCTGCTGCTTTCCTATGGCGGCATCGGCATGCTGGTGTCGCTGCACTGGCTGACCTTCTACGATTCGGTGAAGCTTGCCCACGCCT
>JAAZHF010000088.1 GCA_012510865.1 Gammaproteobacteria bacterium | reverse complement strand
GCCCGTGTGGCGGCTGTTGCGCTTGTTGCGGATTCCAAGGGAGGGGGAGGCAGCCTAGGCATCCAGCTGCTACGCGACCTGCACAAGCTGTTCGGCAATGCCGAAGTGATGACCACCGCCGACATCATCGAAGGCCTGATCGACCTCGATGAATCCCCTTGGCATGACCTGAAAGGGAAGCCGCTGGATGCGCGCAGCCTGAGCTATCGCCTGGGCCAGTACGGCGTCACCCCCAAGACCATCCGCATAGGAGACCGGACCCCGAAGGGATACCGGCGCGAGGACCTGGTGGATGCGTGGAGCCGCTACCTGCCTCTGCCTCCCTATGCATCCGCAACGCCCGCAACACCCGAAACAGACCCGCCCGCCGAGGACCCTACCCGATGAACGGAGCCCCGCAGCCCCTCGCGTCTCGCATGTACAAGCACGCGACCCCGGTCGAGCGCACCCGCGGCGAGACCGTGGAGCCCACCCGGCACGCCCCCCCGCCGGTCGAGCGCAGCGCGCCTGGCCCGACGCAGGGCCGCATCCCCGGCGCAACGCAGGAAGCCGCACAAGCACCGGAGCCGCCCGCCGCGCCCGACCCGATCCAGACCGATGTCGACGCCCTGGTGGACCGTGAGCTGACCCCCGGCGAGCGCATGTACGCGCACGCCGCGGCACCCGGCGATGCAGATCGCCACCTTGGCTCCGTGTTCGACCCGCTGGCGACCACCGCCCGCGAAGCAGGCAACACCGAGGACCAGGCCGCACTGGATGAAGGCCGGAAGGTTGCCGGCGAGCTGCTGCAGGAGTTCGGAGTGCGCGGCGACGAGGCTCGCGAGATCGTCGGGGCGTTGTCCAAACACCACGAGTCCTTCATGCGCGATGGCGAGATCGACGGCGACACCGTGGAACGGGTCAACGCCAGCTGCATGGCCGACCTGCGGCAGACCTGGGGCCGGGACACCGACGCAATGATCGCGCTCGCCCAGCGCACCGCGAAGCAGGCAATGGCGAAGGCGCCGTGGCTGAAGGACCTCATCGAGAACAGCTCCGCGGGGTCCGATCCCACCGTGGTGAAGCACTTTGCCGAGCTGGGACTGCGCCAGGCACGACGGCAGCGGAGGGCCGGGAAGTGATCCTTCCGCCTACCGACGCGCGCGCAGGCGCGGGCGAGCAAAGTAACCGGGTTGACCACGCCGGCCAGCCGGACACATCGCATAGGCCCGCGCGCGAGCAAAGTAACGCGTTCGGCCCCAAGGGCACCGCGCCCCCGTGGGCAGGCAAGGGTCGGAGGGCAGGCGTCCCCAACCGGGTGACCCGCCGGATGCGCGATGCCGTGGCCTCCGCGCTCGAGATGTCCGCGCCCGCAATCGCACGCTGGCTGCAGGAAGTCGGAGACCGCGATCCCCACGCCGGCCTGCAGTTCGCGGTCGCCTTGGCTCGGCTGATCCAGCCCCGCCCGCCGAAGGCCGCGCCCGAACCGCCCGCCGAAGTCATCCACGGCGTGAACGTGGCGACGCTGGCGCCGCCAGAGCCGCAGACGCGCACCTGGACACACGACCGCTACGGACTAGGCGCGCCTACGGCTACGCCGGCACCTGCGCCGCCCGTGGTCCCCGATCCAGACGGGACGCCGGTGGTGACCATTTCCCGCCCCCGGCCCACACCGCCACCGCCCCGCCGCGATGACGGCGTCGACACCGTCTACAACCCGCTG
>JAAZHF010000087.1 GCA_012510865.1 Gammaproteobacteria bacterium | reverse complement strand
GTCTGCAGCAGCACCTCCCCCGGCCGGCTGGAACGGCCCGCGCGTCCGGAGACCTGCACCAGGAGCTGGGCAAGCTTCTCGCTGGCGCGGAAGTCCGCCGAGAACAGGCCTTCGTCGATTCCGACCACGCAGACGAGGATGAGCCCGGGAAGGTCGTGGCCCTTGGCCAGCATCTGGGTGCCGACCAGGATCCCCGGTCCGTCCCCGAGCTTCGCCAGTTCCCGTGCCAGGCCGTCGCGGCGGCGGGTGCTGGCGCTGTCGATGCGCAGCACGGGCACGTCGGCGAAGCGCGCCGCCAGGAGTTACTCGATCCGTTCGGTGCCCACGCCCTGCGGCTGCAGGGCGAGGCTCGCGCAGTCCGGGCAGGCCATGGGGACCGGACGGCGTGCGCCGCAGTGGTGGCACTGCAGGCGCCGGCCGCCGGCGTGCACGGTCATCGCGATCCCGCGCGCGGGCGTGCTGCAGCGCGGGCAGGCGGCGCGCCAGCCGCAGTCGTGGCAGAGCAGGACGGGCGCGTAGCCGCGGCGGTTCCGGAACACCAGGACCTGGCCACCGGCGGCGAGCGCGGCGCGGATCGCCGCAAGCAGCTCCTCGGACAGGCCGGCCTGCAGCGGCCGCTTGCGCACGTCGAGCACGCGCACCCGCGGCGGCTTCGCGTCGCCGGCGCGGCTGCGCAGGCGAAGGTGCGCGTAGCGCCCCGTGCGCGCCTGGTGCAGGGTCTCCAGCGACGGCGTCGCGCTGCCCAGCAGCACGGGCACGTCGAGGGCCTTGCCGCGCACGAGCGCCACGTCGCGGGCGTGGTAGCGGATGCCGTCCTGCTGCTTGTAGCTGGCGTCGTGTTCTTCGTCGACCACGATCAGGCCGGCGGCGGGCAGGGGCGCGAACACCGCCGAGCGCGTGCCCACCACCACCCGGGCCTCGCCGCGCCACGCCGCGGCCCAGGCGCGCGCACGCTCCCCGTCGTTGAGCCCGGAGTGCAGCGCATGCACCGGAACGCCAAGGCGGGAACGGAACCTCCCCAGCATCTGCGGCGTCAGCCCGATCTCGGGCACCAGCACCAGCGCCTGGCGGCCCCGTGCCAGGCAGCGCTCCTCGATGGCCTGCAGGTAGACCTCGGTCTTGCCGCTTCCGGTGATGCCCTCCAGCAGGACCGGCGCGAAGCCTTCGGCTGCGCGCAGCGCGTCCAGCGCCTCCGACTGCTCGGCGGTCGGGACCGGGCCGGGCAGCGCCGACGCGGGCCCGGCGGGGCCGGGCAGCGGCACGCGCGCGAGCAGGCCGCGCTCCTGCAGGCTGCGCGCGGCCGCGCGCCAGCCGTCCACCAGGTCGTCCAGCAGGTCCTCGGACACCGGGCCCGCCCGCAGCGCCTCCGCCAGGCGCCGGGGCCGGCCACCGGCGCGCAGCGACCCGGCCGCGGCCCGGCCTTCGCCGGTCAGCGCGCGCGCCCAGGTGGCGGTGTCGGGCAGCGGCTCGCCGCGGCGCAGGGCCGCGGGGAGGGCCGTGGCCAGCACTTCGCCCAGCGGCGCATGCAGGTAGCGGGCAAGCCACCGCGCGGTCGCCAGCAGTTCGCCCCTGACCAGCGGCTCGTCGTCCAGCCAGGCCAGGGCCTCCCGCAGCGCCGGCGCCTCGCCCTCGGCGGGGCCGGTGGCCGCGACCACGCCGACCAGCTCCCGGGGCCCGAACGGCACCCGCACCCGGCGGCCGACGTCCTCCGGCCCGGCCGCCACGGACCCCGGCGGCAGATAGTCGAACAGGCGCGGAAGCGGCAGCGGAAGGGCGATGCGCAGGATGTCCGGGGCCATCACCGCAGTCT
Organism: Gammaproteobacteria bacterium; assembly: GCA_012510865.1. Taxonomy (GTDB): domain Bacteria; phylum Pseudomonadota; class Gammaproteobacteria; order Xanthomonadales; family Xanthomonadaceae; genus Luteimonas. The sequence goes on along the minus strand of JAAZHF010000087.1, from coordinate 3,194 downwards.
AGCGGCTCGCCCGGGCAGGCCCCGGACCGGTTGCGGGCCATACCTGCCTTGCAAACTACGTTTCGCCTGCAAGCTTCGGATGGGCAAGGGAATTTTGCTTATCCACACGTTCTGTGGATAAGTCTGTGCATGGTGGCCGCGGAAGCTCGTCGAAACGGCGTGAAAACAGCGTTCAGCCTGCGTTGGCCAAAAATTCACCATTCCGCCAGAGTCCTTTGCAATCAGCCACTTGGCCGTGAAACATGCGTGTCGCAATGCTCCACGTTGGCGTGAACGCCGCGGCCGTGACGATTGCATGACTGCTGTGAACAACATTCCGCACCGCAAAAAGCCCGTCCGGGCCGTCCGGATCGCGAACTGTGCGCTGCGTCAAGCCGCGGGCGGACTTCGTACCCCGGCTATGATGGCGCCCCGCACTCCGTCCCTCCGATGACCCGGCGCATTTCCTCCACTGGCAGCGACTCCGCCCCGACCGCCCTGGGTGCCTTCCTGCGCGGCGTCGAGCGCCGCGGCCTGGTCTTCGCGTGGCTGCTGGCCGGGTCCGCCGGGTCCGGTCGCGAAGCACTGGCCTGGGCACTGGAGCGCTTCGCGCTGGATGCCAGCAAGACCGCCTTCGGCGACTGGCCGAGCCGTTTCTGGTCCCTGCTGCTGGCGGCCCCCGCGCTGCGCCGTGCCCCGGCGGACCCGCACTGGGAGCCCGGCTTCGAGTGGCTGTCACGGATCGGCCACGGGCCCCGGGCCGCCCTGCTGCTGCGGCTGGTCGCCGGCCTGGCCGAGTCCGACGCGGCCGCCGTGCTCGGCATCGCGCGGCCCACGTATCGCCTGGGACTGCAGCGTGCGCTTCCGCGGCGCGCCGACGGCAGCGCCTACGGCGAGGCCTGGCAGTACCTGGGCCGCCGCGCCCGGGACCTGCTGCGCGCCCTGCCCGACGACGCCGCGTCCGTGCCCGTGCCCGTCCCGGGGCGGCGCGAGGCACGTGCCTCCGGAGGCCGGGTTCCGGCCGGTCGCGGCGTGCGCCTCGCGCTGTGGCTGGTCGCGCTCGCGACCATCGCCGGCCTGGGTGCGACCTTCCTCGGCGGCGATCGCATGCCCGACGGGCTGGCGGAGGCGCCCTCGGGCATCCTGGTCGAATCCCTGCCGGCCGAGCCGCCGGCCGCCCGCTACGGGGCCGAGGATGCACTCGCCCTGCATCCCGACCTCGCCCTGCTGCTGGACGCCGGCGATGGGGATCGCGCTGCCGCCGACCCGGCCTTCCACGCCTGGCTTGCGGCACCCGCCGGGACGGGCGCGGGGCTGCTCGACGTCATGCCTGGATCCGTCGCCGCCGGAGAGGTCGCGCAGGGCGACGCGATCGACGCTGCCGGCTTCGTCGAGCACGCGACCGGCCGCTCCGCCGCGGAGCCGCTGTCGGCGGCCCAGCGACTGGCGGCGCGCGGCCCCGCGGAACGCGCGCGCCTGGCCCTGCGCCGCGACCAGTGGGATGCGCTGGCGGCCGCGGAGCGCGGCGAGGCCCGCGAGCGATGGATGGCATGGCGCGCACTCGGCCCGATTGAGCGCGCGCTGCTCCGCGATGCGGCGGCGCGCTTCGCCGGGCTCGATCCCGGGCAGCAGGCCGGGCTGCGCCAGCAGTTCGATGCGCTCGACGCGAGCCTCCGCCACGGCTGGCTGCTGGGCCCCGACCTGGGCGCGGACTACGGGCGCCTGCACCCCCTGATCGCGCAGGTACCGGCCGAGGTCAGGGTCCCGCTGCTCGATGCGCTGCGCGGCCTCGACGCCCAGGCCCGCGACGACCTCGCCGTGCTTGCGGCCCGCACGCCGCCGCAGTCGCGCGCCGCGCTGCGGGCCGGGCTCCTGGCGACGCCGGCCGACGAGCGCGGACGCTGGCGGCGGCAGCGCGTGTCGACGCCGCTCGTCGATGGCGGGAGCCGCTGACGCCCCTAGGACGCCAGCCCGAACAGCGCCGTGAACATGGTTGCCATCAACACCATCGACGCGTACACGATGCCGACCATCAGGTAGCGGAGGACGTTGATCCAGAGTGCGCCGCCATAGATGCGTACCTGGCTCGCGAACAGGTAGATCGGCGTCCAAAGCCACAGCACCGCCACGAGGGTGGTCCCGACGATGCCGACGGGACCCTCGAAGCCGGGGAGGATGAAGCTGGCGAGCATCACCACCATCAGCCAGCAGTGGCTGTACAGCGCCACCACGAGGTGCTCCAGGTAGCCCCTGCCGGAGCCCAGCCAGGCCAGTTTGAGCAACAGCGCGAACACCGGCATCAGCAGGAACAGCGCCGTCGGCATGCCCCCCAGGAAGGTCTGCACGAAATGCGGCAGGGCGGTCCGGGGGCTGGTCTGCAGGGCCTCGGCGTTCTGGCGCAGCTTGCCGGCGCGCTCCGCCAGCCAGCGGTTGGCGAAGCCGGGGAGCCAGGGCACCCGGACCTGGTCGTCGAGCCGGCGGAGGTCGCCGAGCAGGCCCGGATGCGTGTCCGGCGCCGCCTGCCCCGCGTCCGTCGGCGGCGGTGGCATCGAGGGTGCCGCGGGCGGAGCCGGCTTCGCGGCCGCGGCCGGCACCGCGACGCCGGGCCCGCCCTCGACGGCCCCGCCGTCGCTGGTGACGGTGACCTCCACCGGCATCCCGACGCGGACGGTCAGCGAGCCGACGAAGAACGCGAACAGGGTCAGGATCACGAACAGGCGCATCGGCGCCACGTAGCGCGCGCGCCGGCCGGCCAGGTAGTTGGCCGGCAGCCGGCCCGGCACCGGCAGGTCGCGCACGGTCCGGAAGATCCTGCCGTCGAGGTGCCAGAAGGATTCGAAGACGTCCTCGATGGCGTGCCCCAGGTGCGCCATGGGGTTGCGTGCGGACTGGCCGCAGCCATGGCACCAGCGCCCGACGAGGACGGTGCCGCAGTTCGCGCACGCAGGCGGCTCCGCCGGTACATCCGCCGCGTCCGGCGGCGGACCGGGATCGGGCGCGTGGTCGGGGGCGTTGCTCATCGCGGGCCGCGGCAGGCGCGGGGACGGCGCTAAGATACCCGACCCTCGCCGACCCGGTGACAGCGCGCCGGCCGATCGCCCGTGCCGTCGGCCGCCCCGCATCCGCCATGCACCCGCCGCCGCACGCGCCGCGTTTCCGCGGAGAAGCGCTCGCCACCGCCACGCTCGCCGCCCCGCTGGTGCTCGGGCGCCTCG
>JAAZHF010000086.1 GCA_012510865.1 Gammaproteobacteria bacterium | reverse complement strand
GTGGTCCATCGGCAGGCCTGTGCGTTCGCGGAGCGTGGCCACCTAGGCGCCGGCGGCGTCGTGGTCGAGGTGGTAGCGGGTGGCGGCTTCGACCTCATCCTTCGAACCCAGGAACACCGGCACGCGCTGGTGCAGCTGGTCGGGCGCGATCTCCATGATCCGCGCGCGGCCGTTGGTGGCGGCGCCACCGGCCTGCTCGACCAGGAAGGACATCGGGTTGGCCTCGTACATCAGCCGGAGCTTGCCCGCCTTGCCGGGATCCTTGCGGTCCCAGGGATAGATGAAGATGCCGCCGCGGGTCAGGATGCGGTGCACGTCGGCGACCATCGAGGCCACCCAGCGCATGTTGAAGTCCTTGCCGCGCGGACCTTCCCTGCCGGCCAGGAGGTCTCGCACGTAGTCCTGCATCGGCGCTTCCCAGTGGCGCTGGTTGGACATGTTGATCGCGAACTCGCGGGGCTCCTCCGGAATGCGGATGCCCTCGCGGGTGAGCATGAAGGTGCCGGTCTCGCGGTCGAGGGTGAAGGCGTGGGTGCCGTGGCCGAAGGTCAGCACCAGGGTGGTCTGCGGGCCGTAGACGCAGTAGCCGGCCGCCACCTGGGCGGTGCCCGGCTGCAGGAAGTCGTCGTCGCAGGGCGCGGTGACGCCGTCGGGGCAGCGCAGCACCGAGAAGATCGTGCCCACCGAGACGTTGACGTCGATGTTGCTGGAGCCGTCGAGGGGATCGAACAGAAGCAGGTAGTTGCCGCGCGGGTAGGCGTCGGGAATCGGGTGGCAGTGCTCCATCTCCTCGGACGCGCAGGCGGCGAGGTGGCCGCCCCAGGCGTTGGCCTCGAGCAGGATCTCGTTGCTGATGACGTCCAGCTTCTTCTGCGCCTCGCCCTGGACGTTGCCGGTGCCGGCATCGCCGAGCACGCCGCCGAGCGCGCCCTTGCCGACCGCGATCGAGATGCTGGTGCAGGCGCGCGCGACCACGGCGATCAGCTGGCGCAGGTCGGCGTTGATGCGACCGGCGCGCTGCTCCTCGATCAGATGGCGGGTGAGGGAGACGGCATGGCGGGGGCTGGACATGGCGACCTGCGAAGTGTTGGACGCAGCCATTCTCCGGCCTGCCGCCCGGGAAGCAAGCGCATGGCAGACTGCGCTCCCGATGAGAGGGACCCCGACGTGACCGAAGACACCGCCGCACTGCTGTACGCCTTCTCCGCCGCGCTGGGCGCCGGGCTGCTGGTCGGCCTGGTTCGCGAGCGCGGCCACGCCACCCATTCCACGGCCGGCCTGCGCACCCATGCGCTGGTGGCGCTGTCGGCGGCGGTCGCCGCGTGGCTCGGCCCCGGCGTGCTGCTGGTGGCGCTGGCCGCGGTGGCGGTGCTGGCGGCGATGTCCTACCACGCCAGCCACGAAGGCGATCCCGGCCTGACCGGCGAGGTCGCACTGGTCGCCACCGCGCTGCTGGGCGCGTTGGCGATGCGCGCGCCGGGGATGGCCACCGGCCTGGCGGTGGTGGTGGCGGTGCTGCTGTTCGCGAAGCAGCCGCTGCACACGCTGACGCGCGAACTGCTGAGCGAGCGCGAAGTCTTCGACGGCCTGTTCCTGCTGGCGTCGGCGCTGGTGGTGCTGCCGCTGCTGCCCGACCGCGGCTTCGGCCCCTACGGCGCGCTCAATCCGCGCACGCTGTGGCTGCTGGTGGTGCTGGTGATGGCGGTCGGCGCGGTCGGCCACGTCGCGCTGCGGGTGATCGGCAACCGCTGGGGGCTGGCGGTGTCGGGCTTCTTCGCCGGCTACGTGTCCTCGACCGCGGCGGTGCTGGGCTTCGGCCAGCGCGCGAAGGAGTCGCCGCAGCTGATGCGCTCGGCGGTGGGCGCCGCGCTGCTGGCCAACCTGGCCTCGCTCACCCTGGCCGTGCCGGTGCTGGGGGCGCTGTCGCCGGCGCTGGTCGCGGAACAGCGCTGGATCCTGGCCGCCGTCGGCGCCGTGCTGCTGGCCGGCGGCCTGCTGGGGCTGCACGCCGGGGGCGAGGACGAGGTGGCGCCGCCGACCGCGCAGACGCGGATGTTCCGCTTCGGCCACGCGCTCGGCTTCGCGGTCCTGGTCGGCGGCATGGTGCTGCTGGCGGCGGCGCTGAACCGGTGGATCGGCGCCGGCGGCGCGATGGCGGCCGCGGTGATCGCCGCCGCGGCCGAGCTGCACGCCTCGATCGCCACCCTGGGCAGCCTGCGACTGGGCGGCACGATCGACCCGGCACACGGGCGCTGGCTGATGGTCGGCCTGCTGGGCGCGAGCCTGTGCGCGAAGTCGGTGCTGGCGGTGGCCAGCGGCGGGCGGCGCTACGGCCTGCGCGTGGCGGCGGGGCTGCTGGCGGCGCTGGCGGCCGGCATCGCCGCGGCGGCGCTGGCGCCGGGCTGACGGCGTTCAGATCACGCGCAGGGTGATCGCCTTGAGCACCGCGCGGGTGCGGTCTCCCGCGCGCGTCAGCGCCGGTCGAACGTCCACTCCAGCCCGAGCAGCCAGGTGCGCCCCGCGCCGGGTTCGTAGAAGCGGCCGTTGCCCTCGTTCACGATCACCGACCCGATGTGGTCGCGGTCGAACAGGTTGTCGATGCGAGCGAACACCCGCAGCGGGCCCGAGGCGGTGTTCCAGCGGCGCGAGGCCTCGACGTGCAGCAGGCCGTGGCCGGCGGCCGAGCCGGTGCCGGCGTCGTTCACCACCACGTCGCCCATGGCTTCGGCCTCGAGCGCCGCCGACCAGGCGCCGCCGCCGTCCCACTGCAGGCGCGCGAAGGCGTGGCGCTCGGGCACGCCGGGGATGCGCCGGCCGGCGGCGATCGCGCCGGTGTCAGGGTCGCCGCCGCGGAACTCCGCCTCCAGCTGCGTGGCCGCCAGCTGCAGGTCCCAGGCGTCACCGAGCGGCTGCCACCAGGACAGCTCGACGCCCTGGCGGCGCGCGCTGCCGGCGTTGCGATAGCTGCTGCGGCCGGCGACGTTGGACGCCACCGCGATCTCGTCGTCGGTGTCGGCGCGGAACAGCGCCGCCTCCAGCCGGCCGCCGGACGGCGTGCGCCACTTCATGCCCAGCTCGACGTTGTCGCTGACTGCCGGCCGCAGCCCGAAGGCCAGCCCGGCGGCGCCGTCGGCGCGGTAGGAGAGCTCGTTGAAGGTCGGCGTCTCGAAGCCGCGGCCGGCCGAGGCGTAGAGGCGCAGGTGCTCCGACGGCGCGAAGGTGATGCCGGCGACCGGCGCGGTCTCGGCGTAGTCGACGCGGCCGCTGTCGTCGGGGTTGCCCGCGGTGACGTAGCCGTCGCGCGAGGTGAACGTGGCCTCGCTGCGGCGCGCGCCGAGCAGCAGCGACCAGCGCGGCGCGAACCGCCACCAGGCCTGCGCGTAGAGATCGTCGGACTCGACTTCGTTGCGCTCGTCCCGGCGCAGCGCCCCGCGCACGCCCAGCGAATCGCCGACGAAGTTCTCGAAGCCACGGCGATGCTGGCGCTGGCGCTCGCCGGCCACGCCCGCGGCGAGCTCCAGCGCACCGCCCGCCAGCGAGCCGCTCCACGACCAGCGCGCGTCGTAGCCGGCGTAGCGGTTGTCGAGGTCGATCACGCCGCCGGAATGCAGCGGATTGGCCTGCGGCGCCGGCGGGATCGGCAGCACCTGGGTGACCTCGCGGTCACCGCCCCAGGCC
>JAAZHF010000085.1 GCA_012510865.1 Gammaproteobacteria bacterium | reverse complement strand
CAGGCCGAGCGCCCCATCTACTCCTACCGCCTGTCGATCGTGCACTTCTGGGCGCTGATCGCGGTCTACATGTGGGCCGGCCCGCACCACCTGCACTACACCGCCCTGCCGGACTGGGTGCAGTCGGAGGGCATGGTGTTCTCGCTGGTCCTGCTCGCACCGAGCTGGGGCGGCGCCATCAACGGCATCATGACCCTGTCGGGCGTCTGGTACAAACTGCGCACCGACCCGATCCTGAAGTTCCTGATCGTCGCCCTGTCGTTCTACATGATCGCGACCTTCGAGGGTCCGATGATGTCGATCAAGACGGTGAACTCGCTGTCGCACTACACCGACTGGACGGTCGGGCACGTGCACGCCGGCGCCCTGGGCTGGGTGGCGATGATCACCCTCGGCTCGATCTACTCGCTGATGCCGCGCGTGCTCGGCCTGAAGGAGATGTACTCGGTCAAGTGGATCGACGTGCACTTCTGGCTGCACACCATCGGCGTGGTGTTCTACATCGCCTCGATGTGGATCGCCGGCGTGATGCAGGGCCTGATGTGGCGCGCGACCAACGCCGACGGCACCCTGACGTACAGCTTCGTCGAGTCGCTCAACGCCACCTACCCGTACTACCTCGTGCGCCTCGGCGGCGGCGTGCTGGTGCTGGCCGGCATGTTCCTGATGGCCGTCAACACCTGGAAGACCTTCCAGATGGCGAAGTCGCCGGCGCCGCAGCCGGTGCTCCCGCCCGACCCCTCCGACGCCCGCGCTTCGACCCAGGCAGCCTGACATGAGCGACCAGAAGACCACCCCGCCGCCCAACGCCCACGAGAAGGTCGAGAAGAACGTCGGCCTCCTCATCGGCCTGATCGCCGTCGCCGTCTCCTTCGGCGGCCTGGCCGAGATCGTGCCGCTGATGTACCAGGCCGAGGCCATCGAGCCCCTCCCCGGCGTCGAGCCCTACCCCGCGCTCGAGCTGGCCGGCCGCGACGTCTACGTCCGCGAGGGCTGCTACAACTGCCACTCGCAGATGGTCCGCACCCTCCGCTTCGAGTCCGAGCGCTACGGCCATTATTCGCTGGCCGGGGAGTCGGTTTACGACCGTCCGTTCCAGTGGGGCTCCAAGCGCACCGGCCCGGACCTCGCCCGCGTCGGCGGCCGCTACTCCGACGACTGGCACCGGGTCCACCTGATCGACCCGCGCGCGGTGGTGCCCGAGTCGAACATGCCGTCGTTCCCGTGGCTGGCCCAGACCCCGGTCGACCCGGTCGCGGTGACCCGCAACATGCGCTCGCTGCAACGCCTGGGCGACCCCTATTCCGACGAAGAGATCGAAGGCGCCGCCGCGGCCGTCGAAGGCAAGACCGAGCTCGACGCGGTGGTCGCCTACCTGCAGGGCCTCGGGCGCCATGCGCCGGCGGCCGCCGCCGCGGCGGCCGCATCCACGACGGGTGGCGAGCCATGACCGGCGGGATCATCACCCTGGTCCTGCTGCTGCTGTTCGTCGGCGGCTGGATCTGGATCTGGAAGCCTTCGCACAAGGCCGAGTTCGACGCAGCCGCGCGGCTGCCCCTTGAAGACGATTCCGAGGAGCCCCGGGAATGACCACCGGCTGGAGCATCTACGTCATTGTCCTGGTCCTGCTCAACCTGGCCGGCTGCTGGGCGCTGCTGTGGTGGACGAGCCGCCGCCGCCCCGGCGATCCCAAGCCGGAGGACACCAGCCACGTCTGGGACGGGGACATCACCGAGTACAACAAGCCGCTGCCGCGCTGGTGGATCATCGGCTTCTACATGACGATCCTGTTCTCCGTCGGCTACCTGCTCTGGTACCCGGGCTTCGGCAACTTCGCCGGCTTCGGCAAGTGGACCTCCGCCGCCGAGCACGATGCCGACAAGGCGAAGCAGGACGCGATCCTGGCCGAGACCTTCCGGCCCTACGACGGGCGTCCGATCTCGGAGCTGGCCCGCGACCCGCGCGCAGTGGAGCTGGGACGCGCGATCTTCGCCAATACCTGCGCCACCTGCCACGGCTCCTCGGCGCAGGGCGCGATCGGCTACCCCAACCTGGCCGACGACATCTGGCACTGGGGCGGCTCCGAAGAGCGCATCCTCGAAACCATCCTCGACGGCCGCGAGGGCGTGATGCCCGAGTGGGGCACCGTGCTCACCGGCATGGGCGGCGACAACGCCGTGCTCTCGGTCGCGACCTATGTCCGCGCGCTCGCCGGCGAGGTCCCGGAGAACGACTACTTCGCGGCCCAGGGCAAGGGCCTGTACGAGGGCGTCTGCGTGGCCTGCCACGGCATCGACGGCAAGGGCAACCAGGACCTGGGCGCGCCCGACCTCACCGACGACTACGCCATGTACGGCAACTCGATCGAGTCGATCATGGAGACGATCAACTCCGGGCGCCACGGCGTGATGCCCGCGCACCGCGAGTTGCTGGGGGAGACCCGCTCCCGCCTGGTGGGCTCCTATGTCTGGTCGCTGTCCAACGGCGCCGCGGCGGAGCAGCGGCCGGAGGCCCAGTGAGCGCCGCCGGCCCGGGCTTCGACCACCCGCCGCGCCCGATGGCGCAGCGGGTCGGTGCGATCCTGTGGCCCAGCTTCTTCGCGGCGGGCGTGGCGACCATGGTCTTCTCGGCCTTCGTCGACCCGCTCGACCTGCGCGACATCGCCTTCCCGGAGCTCGAGATCAGCCGCAGCCTCGGCTACTCGATCGCGTTCTTCATGTTCTGGGTCGCCACCGCGGCCTCGAGCCTCTTCACCTGGATCCTTCTGCGCCCGGCAAGCCGCTTCACCCGCTCGCTGTCCCCCGATCAATGAACCGCCGTATTCCCCTGGAGCTCGCCGAGGACACCGGCGGCTCGATGTACGTCAAGGAGCGGAAGGTCTACCCCCGCGAGGTTTCCGGGCGCCTGAACACGCTGCGCGTGGCCGCGGTGTTCTGGCTCCTTGGCATGTTCTACGTCTTCCCCTGGCTGCGCTGGGACGGCCGCCAGGCGGTGCTGTTCGACCTCCCGGCCCGCAAGTTCCACGTCTTCGGCCTCACCTTCTGGCCGCAGGACTTCCTGTTCCTGGCCCTGCTGCTGATCATCGCCGCGCTGGCGCTGTTCTTCTTCACCGCGCTGGCCGGGCGCCTCTTCTGCGGCTATGCCTGCCCGCAGACGGTGTGGACCGAAGTGTTCCTGTGGATGGAGCGCTGGACCGAGGGCGAGCGCAACAAGCGCATGAAGCTCGACGCCGGCCCCTGGACCCGCGAGAAGATCCTGCGCAAGGGTGCCAAGCACGCGCTCTGGCTGGTGTTCGCGCTCTGGACCGGCTTCACCTTCGTCGGCTTCTTCACGCCGATCACGGACCTGGGCGCGCGCCTGCCGCGCCTCGAGTGGGGCGGCTGGGAGACCTTCTGGGTCCTGTTCTACGCCTTCGCCACCTGGGGCAACGCCGGCTTCCTGCGCGAGCAGGTCTGCAAGTACATGTGCCCCTACGCGCGCTTCCAGAGCGCGATGTTCGACCGCAACACGCTGATCATCGCCTACGACCCGATGCGCGGCGAGCCGCGCGGCCCGCGCAAGCGCGGCCTCGGCAGCATCGCGCAGCGCGGGCGCGCCCTGCTCGACCAGGTCACGGCCTACGACTACGTGTTCCGCGCGGCCCTGCATCCGACCGCCGCCGACAACCGCGTGCAGGCCGCCGGCACCATCACCCTGGGCGGCGTCGGCGAGGTCGCCGAGCCGCTGCCGAAGTTCGCCACCGACGAACTGGGCGACTGCATCGACTGCACCCTGTGCGTGCAGGTCTGCCCGACCGGCATCGACATCCGCAACGGCCTGCAGTACGAATGCAT
>JAAZHF010000084.1 GCA_012510865.1 Gammaproteobacteria bacterium | reverse complement strand
GGTGTGGGCGTCGTGGCCGCAGGCGTGCATCACCCCCACGGTCTCGCCGCGGTAGGTCGAGGTCGCCGTCGACGCGAAGGGCAGCACGGTGGCCTCGGTCACCGGAAGCGCATCCATGTCGGCCCGCAGCTCGATTCGCGGCCCGGGTCTGCCGACCTTGAGCACCGCCGTGACCCCCGTGGTGGCGATGCCGGTCACCGGCTCGAGGCCGAGCGCGCGCAGGTGCGCGGCGACCAGGGCCGCGGTGCGCGTCTCGCGGTTGCCGAGCTCGGGGTTCTGGTGGATGTCGCGACGCCAGGCCACGACCCTGTCGCGCAGCGCCTGCGCGGCGGTCGTCACTTCCGCGCGCTGGCCATCCGCGGCCTCCTGCGCTGCGAGCGGCGGTGCGGCGACGGCCAGCGCGAGCGCGAGCGCGGCTGGCAGGATGCGGACGCGCGTGCGGTGCGGCATGGCGGCACTCTCCCCGGGCAGTGCCGCGATCATACCGGTCCCGGCCCGCCCGGCTCAGAGGTGCTGGCGCGCCAGGTAGTCGGCCGACTGCATCTCGACCAGGCGAGATGCGGCGCGCTCGAAGGCGCCGGCCAGGCGCTCGCCCCGGTACAGCGCGTGCGGCGGCGCGTCCGCCGTGCAGACCAGCTTCACGTTGCGGTCGTAGGCCTCGTCGATGAAGGTGACCAGGCGACGCGCGGCGTCGTCGCCGCGCGCGTCCAGCACCGGGATCCCGCCCAGCAGCACGGTGTGGAACTCGCTGGCGATCTCGATGTAGTCCGAGGCGGCGCGGGGTCCCTCGCACAGGGCGGCGAAATCGAACCAGGCCATGCCGGGGCACCGGGCGCGCGTGGCGATGCGGCGGCCGCCGAGCTCGATGCTGCCGTCGCGGTGGGCGTCGTCGCCGCCGAGCGCGTGCCAGCGCGACGCGAGCCAGGCGTCCGACTCCGCGTCCAGCGGAACCCGGTACACCGGCGACCGGACCAGCTCCCGCAGGCGGTAGTCGGTGTCGCTGACGATCTCGAGCACCTCGCAGTTCCGCTCCAGCAGGGCGATCGCCGGCAGGAAGCGCGCGCGCTGCAGGCCGCCGGCGTACAGGCCCGACGGCGCGATGTTCGAGGTCGTCACCAGCACGATCCCCTCGTCGAACATCCGCTCCAGCACCCGGCCCAGCAGCATGGCGTCGCCGATGTCGCTGACGAAGAATTCGTCGAGCACCAGCAGCCGGAGCGAGCGCCGCCACTCGGCGACGATGGTGGCCAGGGGGTCGCGTTCGCCGGCGTGCGCGCGCAGGCGCTCGTGCAGCACGCGCATGAAGCGGTGGAAGTGGGTCCGGCGCTTGCCATTGCCATCGCCGCCGCGGGCGTCCAGCTTCGCCACGGGCATCGGCAGGCCCGCGTAGAACAGGTCGACCATGAAGGTCTTGCCGCGCCCGACGCCGCCCCAGAGGTACAGGCCCTTCGGCGCCGGCGGTGCGCCGGCGAGGGTGCGCGCGAGCCAGCCCCGCCGCGGCGCCGCGAGCAGGTCGGCGTGCACCCGGTCGAGCGCGGCCAGCGGCGCGTGCTGCGCCGGGTCGTCGTCCCAGTCCCCGCGCGCCACCCCCTCCCGGTAGGCCGACGACGGCGGCAGGCCGCTGCCGGCCTCAGCCACTGGCCGCCGGCAGGTGGCGCCGCACGCCGCTCTTGATCGCGCCGCGCAGGTCGATCAGCTTGCGGTGGAAGAAATGGCTGGTGTCGGGCATGCGCACCAGCGCGGCCCCGGCGCGGATCCGCTGGAGCCAGTCATACACGGCCTGCGGATCCACCACTTCGTCGGACTCGCCCTGCACCACCAGCCACGGCATGGTCGGGGTGGTGATCGCATCGAAGTCCCAGCGGCCGGCCGGGGGCGCGATCGAGATCAGCACCGATGGCTGCAGTTCCGCCGCCATCGCCAGGCTGACGTAGGCGCCGAAGCTGAAGCCGGCGAGCCAGAGCTGGTCGTCCGGACGCGTCGCGCGCACCCATCCGGCGACCGCGCGCAGGTCCTCGCGCGCGCCGTCGCCGCGGTCGAATTCGCCCTCGGACGCGCCGGTGCCGCGGAAGTTGAAGCGCACGGTGGCCACGCCCAGCTCGCGCAGCGCGCGCGCGGCCATGGTGACCACCTTGTTGTGCATGGTGCCGCCCTCGGTGGGCAGCGGATGGCAGACCACGGCGGGCGCCGGGACGCGGGCGACGTCGGCCTCGGGCAGGTCCACGGCCACCTCGAGCGCGCCGGCCGGACCGGCCAGGGCCAGGCTTCCGGACCCGGTCGGAAAGGGGGGGAGAGTATCCATGCGCCCATGATAATGGGCCGGGCGGCAGCACACCGTCGCGGCGGTTGCCGCCGGGGCTTCAGGGGCTGCGCAGGCGGAGCCCGACGACGACGGGGTCGTGGTCCGAGGCGCGCCAGGGTGCCGTGGGCATTTCCCCGTCGTTGGCCGCCGGATCGACGACGTTCGCCGCTTCGTCCGCGTTGCTGTGCCAGATCGCGGCGTCCTGCAGGCGCCCGCCCAGGGCCGGGCTGAGCAGGACGTGGTCCAGTCGGCCGGCCTGGGAATCGAAGACATAGGTATAGCGCGCGCCCGCGTCCACGCCGGCGAGTCCGTCGTGCCAGCCGGCGTCGATGAAGTCGCGGACGGGATCCTCGAGGCGGTAGGCGTTGAGGTCGCCGATCACCGCGACCAGGTCGCTGCCGCTTCCGGTCGGGTCGGTCGCGAGCCACGCGCGCAGGGCCTCGCCGGACGCGCGCCGGGTGGCGTTGAAGCAGGCCTGGCCGTCGCCCTGGTCGAGCTCCGGCCCGGCCGCGTCGCGGCAGCCCTTGGACTTGAAGTGGTTGGCCACGACCACGAACGCGGGGCCGCTCCCGGCGCGGAAGGCCTGGGCCAGGGGCGCGCGGCTGAGCGGGCCGAAGGGGCCCGCCTCCAGCGTGGCCGGACGCCCGATCGGCGCCACCCGGTCGGCGCGGTACAGCAGGCCGACGCGGATCGGGTTGTCGCCGGGGCCGTCGCCGGCATCGACGAAGCGCCAGCGCAGCCCGTCCGGATCGAGCGCATCCACCAGCTGCGCGATGCTCGAATGCGGGCCGTAGCCGTCGTTCTCCAGCTCCAGCACCGCCACCACGTCGGCGTCGAGCGAGGCGAGGGTTGCCACCAGCCGTGCCAGCTGCGCGCGGTAGTCCGCGGGCGTTTCCGCGCCGCGGGCGGTCGGGAAGCCGCCGCCGCGGCCGTCGCCGTTGAACAGGTTCTGCAGGTTGAGAGCGGCCAGGCGCACCTCGCCGCCGACCGCCGGCGCCGCCGGGCGCGCCGCCGGCTGCAGCACTTCGACATCGGCGAGCTGCAGCCGCGGCGTGCCATCGACGACGCGCAGCACGCCTTCGGCCGATTCGAGCACGCCGCCGCTGCGCCACACCCGCGGATGCCGCGCCGCACCCGGCGGCAGCGCCACCACCAGGCTGCGCGCGCGGTTGGCGGCCGCCTGCGCCGCGGCGCCGCTCCCGGGCAGGGCGACCTCGGTCGGCGCGCGCAGGCGCTCGCCGAAGGCCGCGACCACGCTCGCGTCGCGGTCGAGGCGGTGGTTGCCCGACACCACCAGCGGCGCGGTGATGCGGATCCGCGTGCCGTCGTACCGGCTCCAGTCGGACGGTGCCGCGGCGATTGCCGCCGCCGCATCGGCGCGCTCCGCCGCGACGTGTCGTGGCGGCCCGGAGACGCAGCCGGCGAGGGCGACCAGCAGGGCGGAGCAGGCGACGGACAGGGCGCGTGTGCGGCAGGACATGGGGGCCTCGTGCGATCCGGGGCTGCCGACACGAAGACGCCGCCCGGTGGGCGGCGTCGGGGGCCGGCGGGAGGCCAAGCTTACTGGAGGTTCCCGACCATCCAGTCGACGGTGGCGATGACCTGCTCGTCGGTGAGCGCGGGATTGCCACCCTTGGCCGGCATGAAGCCGGTGGAACCGGTGAAGCCTTCGATGGCGTGCCGGTGCAGCGTGTCGGCGCCCTGCGCGATGCGCGCGGTCCAGTCGGCCT
>JAAZHF010000083.1 GCA_012510865.1 Gammaproteobacteria bacterium | reverse complement strand
GTAGTACGGCGCGGGGGCGGAGTCCCCGACCGCCACCCGCACCGAGCTGTATAGGGCCGACAGGTCGTCGCCGACGATGGTGTTGCCGCCGCGGCCGACCCACCGGAACCCGTGCCCGTACCGGCGCCGTGCCCAGTCGATCAGGGCTTTGCGGTGCTGGCCGTGGATGGAGGGGACATGCCCGCCGACGAACACGACGTTCGCCGCGTACTCCGGGGACGGGGCAGCGCGGCCCAGCCACCGAATCCCGATCGGTGGCGGGCACCAGTGGTGGTTCACGCCCCGCTCGGCGAACCGCTTCGCCGATTCGGCGCCCCCGTCGGCGGTGAACACGAACTGGCCCGTCCACCACGGCTGATTGCCCACCCGCGCCTCACGGCCCGGCAGCGTCCAATACAGGTCCAGGTGCAGGCCCACCGTGGTCGTGCCCGCGTCCTCGATGCGCCGCAGCATCGCCGTGGCGTCGCCCCGCGGGTCATGGCCGTGCGTGCGCGCCCAGATGAACAGATCCGCGCCGCGGCACGCACGCACGACGTCCTCAGCGGGGATTCCCCGCGCGGGCAGGTGCAGGGTGTCCCAGCCGAGCGCCTGGCAGCCCTCGGCCAAGTCGTCCTTCCAGCAGTCCTCTGACGGGGCGCGCGGAGCGCCCAGGACGACGACCCTCACGACTCGGCCGCCGCGGGCTCATGCTGCAGCAGCTCGACGGGCGCCTTCAGGTAGGTCCCGCGGGACGGCTCCAGCGTCGCCAGCACACGGAACCGCTGACCGTCGCCGCGCAGCTGATCGCCGCGGGCCACGTCGGCGCCGGCGCGGAAGTAGACGGTGTGGGAGTGCTCGGCTGCCCACTGCCCGGCGGCTTGCCGCTCGGTGGCGGTCGGCTGGTCGACCTTCGCTGCGACCTCACACACGGGTGGGTAGGTGACGTCCTGCCCGCCGGTACCGTACGGGGACGTGACCCGCCGACACACCTGCAAGGTCCGGTTGAGCAGGTGGCCGATCATCGGTCAGGCCCCGGACAGGTCCGACCAGGGACCCGACAGGATCCCGCGGCGGCCGCGGCCCTCGGCCTCGGCCTGCAGAACCCGCTCCCGCTCGGCCAGATCGACGCCAGCGAGGTAGGCGTTCACCTGCGCCACGGTGTGCTCGGCAGGGTCGAGCGGTGCGTCAGGGTCGGAGAGAGGCGGCGGGAAGGCGTCACCCCCACCCACAGACGCCTCCCCGCCGCTGGCAGTGGTGGTCTCGGGGGCGATGCGCTCCCACCGGCGCGACCGATCCATGCTCGGCAGCGGCCCGGCCAGGTACACGACCCGGCCCGTGCGAGTGTTGCGGTACGCGACCATCGCGCACTCCTTCACAGAGACTGCAGGAAGCTGTTCTCGAACCCGCCGCCCCCGCCGCGCCACGACGGAAGAGGCAGATCGGAGGCGAGGGTGGCGCGGGCCGCGCCGAGCGTGCCGGCGGCGCGGCGGATGATGCGGCGCTCCTGCTTGGTGGCGTAGATGCTCGACGCGCCGCCCTGGGCCTGCCACCCGTAGTCGCCGAGCTGCTCACCGGACAGGCCGCGGGGGTTGAACAGGCCGCGCCGACACATCGACACGATCACCGGCACCACCTCGGCGGGCACGGTGTCGGCGGTCCACGGCGGGTCGAGGTCAGCCACCGAGGCGACCAGGGCCGACACGTCTTCGAGGACGGCCTCGGCCTGGCCCTCGTCGACGTCGTCGAACCCTGGCCGCGTCAGCAGCTGCTCAACGGTGATCAGCGCGGCCACGCGTCAGGACCCCGTGTCGATCTTGTAGACGCGGGCGGAGTCGACCACAGCCGCACCTGCGAACGTACTCAGCACCGACGCGTCCGACAGGATGTCGGGCTGGTACTGGAAGATCTGCCGCATCGACACACCGCCGTTGGTCGCGGTCGCCGTCTGCGTGGACGACAGGCCACGCGGCGGCACCGGGGTGCGGTTCGCGAACACGAACCCGGTCCGGTGGTAGGCGACGGCCGTGCCGGCGGCGAGGCCGTTGGACTCGATCACGGTGAAGCCGTAGATGCGGCCCATGGTCGCCTCGCGGATCGCCGTGCCGTCGCCGACCGCGTCGGCGCGGACGAACTTGTCCACGCCCAGCAGGCGGCTGATGACGTCCGGCGCGCACGCCAAGAAACGGTCACCGGCCGGGACATCCGCCTCCGACAGCGCCTCCCGGGCGGCGAGGATCTGCTCGTCGGTGTCGTCCGGGTCCGCCACCGCGGCGAAGCTGGCGTCGGCCGCGACGCCGTTCATCGCCGCCGCGAGCTGGTCCTCCGCACCGGTCGCCACGGACGCGACCTGCGGTTGCGTCACCTGCGTCGCGAAGTCGACCAGGTTGAGCGACAGGTCCTCGTCGGTGAGCCGGGTCGCGTCGTACAGGTGCGACAGCTCGACGTCGACCGGGGTCTCGTTCAGCGCGTCGTAGCTGATCTGCGCGCCCGGCGACGCCTGCGTCCGCGCGGACCGCGGGGTCCGGACGCGGACGGTGACGGTGTCGCCGTTGTCGCCGGCGAACTCACCGCCGGGCACGCGGGCGACGGTCATCGGCAGCACGAGCTGCCGCGTCAGCAGCGCCACCGCCAGGCTCGAAACGCCCTTCGCGGTCACGAGCGCCATGTGATCATCTCCTCCATGTTCAGCACGGCGCTACCGCCGTGGCTACAGGCCGCGGGTCTTCTTGAGGACCTCGTCGGCCAGCTGGTCGGGGGTCTTCTCCGGCTCCCGGTCGGGAGCCGCGCCCGGGGTGAGCCGCTCCTTGGGGCGGCCGAAGATCGCCGCACCGGCGGACTCGTCGGGCTGGTCGCCGCCCTTGTCGGGCTCGGCGTCGGGCTCGGTCTTCTTGCCGCCGCCGAACGCCTCAAGCAGCTCGTCGGCGTCGGCCTCCAGCTCCTCCTTGGTGGAGCCGGTCAGCCGCTTGGCCTGCGCCGGCGTGAGGCCCTTGGCCTGGGCGACCTCGGCGCGCAGCTGCTTGGCCTCGGCGTCGGCTGCGCGCTTCTCCGCCGCTGCGACGCG
>JAAZHF010000082.1 GCA_012510865.1 Gammaproteobacteria bacterium | reverse complement strand
TGGCATTGGTCGCCACCGCCTGGAAGTAGTACTTGGTGTCGGCGGCCAGGCCAGTCACGGGGATCGGGATGTCGACGTTGGCCGTACCGGCGCCAGCGGGCACCACGGCCGTGCGCGTGCCGTAGTTCTTGGTCTTCCCGTAACGGATGTAGACGGACGTCGCCTGGCCCTGCGGGTTCACGCGCGCCGTGAGTGTCGCAGTCTGCCCCGCGATCGCGGTCGCAGGGCGGGTGTTCGTGCTCGGTTTCTTCGGCGCCGCCGCCTGGGCACCGGTCGCTGTGATCGCGAGCCCCGCCGACAGCGCAGCGGCGATGATCACGACGAGCACGGCAAGTGGCAGCCGCCGCAGGTTGGACGCAGACGTGGTGACGGGCATGACCCCTTGAACCGCCGGCCCGGGGGGGGAGTTGCCGCGGCGACTGCGTCAAGCCCGGTCAAATGTGCCGGCACCGGCATCCCGCACCTAGTCTGGACCGTGACGGACCGGACGGACCGGCCGCAGCACCGAGGCGGACAGAATGGACTTCAAGAAGCTGGCGAACAAGGCCAAGAGCGAGCTCGACAAGCGCGGCGGCGCCGACAAGCTCAAGGAGCTCGGCGACAAGGCCAAGCATGAGTACGAAAGGCGCGGCGGTACCGAGGGCCTCAAGGAATCAGCCAAGCAGGTGGTCGACGCCGCCAAGACCGAAGGGTCTGCGGCCGAAAAGGCCAAGGCAGCCGCCGCGGCGGCCAAGGAAGCGGTCAAGACGCCCGGGCCGGGCGAGGGCGCAGCCGGAGGCACGGCCGCCGCGCCGCACGGCGACACCGGCCCGGTCGCCCCCACGGCCGGCGTTGAGGCGTCGACCAGCGCCGGGGGTTCAGTGCCGACCAACTTCGGCGACGACGAGATTCCGGGCGGGACGTCGTCCAAACCGGGGAGCTGAGCGGCGCAGGGCGGCGCAGCACGGGGCGATCACGCCCGCCTCACGCCGCGATACGCAGCACAGCGGCACCCTCGAACCGGCCCGCGCGCAAATCCTCGAGGGCGTCTCCTGCCTGCTCCAACGCGTACGGCGTGACCGTCGTCTGCAGCCGCGCAGCCGCAGCCAGCCGGAGGAACTCGTGGCCGTCGGAGCGGGTCAGATTCGCGACCGACCGGACCACCCGTTCCTCCCAGAGCGCGGCATACGGAAACGACGGGATGTCGCTCATGTGGATGCCCCCGCAGACAACGACGCCGCCCGGTTCGACCGCCGCCAACGCCTGCGGCACCAGTTCGCCTGCTGGCGCGAAGATCAGCGCCGCCTGCAGCGGCTCGGGAGGTGGCTCATCGCTGTCTCCGGCCCACACCGCGCCGAGCTGCCTGGCGAAGCGCTGCCCGGCCGTGTCTCCCGGCCGCGTGAACGCGAACACGCGCCGCCCCTCATGCGCGGCGAGCTGGCAGACGAGATGCCCGGCCGCACCGAACCCATAGATCCCGACCGACTCCGGATCCCCCGCCATGCGAAGCGTGCGGTGCCCGATCAGGCCCGCGCAGAGCAACGGTGCGACCGTCACATCGTCGAAGCCGTCCGGAAGCGGGAGGCAGAAGCGTTCGTCGGCGACCGCTAGTTCGGCGAACCCGCCGTCGCGGTGCAGACCCGTGAATTCCGCGCGCTCACACAGATTCTCGCGGCCGGTCCTGCAGTAGCGGCACCGCCCACAGGTCCAGCCGAGCCACGGCACGCCGACGCGGCTGCCGTCGTCGTCACGCGTGGCGACGATCTGGTGACCGGGAATCAGCGGATAACGCGGCGCCCGCAGTTCCCCGTCGGCGATGTGCAGGTCGGTTCGGCAGACACCGCAGGCGCGTACGTGCAGCAGTACTTCACCGGGACGCGGCTGCGGGTCGTCGACTTCGGCCAGACGCAGCGGACGCTTCGGGCTCACCAGCACCATCGCCCGCATGCCGCGCGCCTTCCCTACCGCTGGCGGTCCCAGAGCAGCTTGAGGCCGCGCAGGGTGAGC
>JAAZHF010000081.1 GCA_012510865.1 Gammaproteobacteria bacterium | reverse complement strand
GGCCTGGGGCTTCGGGATGTTCTGGTGGTTGGCCACCACCGGCTGCGTGCCCATCAGGCCCGACTGGCTGACGTAGGAGTTCATCCAGGCGCCGCCGCGCTTGGAGTCGCGCGCGTAGGGGTCGAAGATGAAGCTCGCCAGCTGGCTGCCGTCCTCGTTGAAGACGTCGTACACCCAGGTGTCGGGGTGGTACTTCGGCAGGTCGGTGCGCTCCTTGAAGCTGATGCCGTACAGCTGGTTGGCGGCGAAGAACACGCCGTCCTCGAGCACGGTCTTCATCTCCAGGTAGGGCTTGAGCTGCGACTCGTCGAAGTCGTACTCGGCCTTGCGCACCTTCTCGGTGTAGTAGGCCCAGTCCCAGGGCTCGAGCTTGAACGTGGGCTCGCCCTTCGCGGCCTGCTCGGAATCGATCATGGCCTGCAGCTTGGCGGCCTCGCGGCGGGCGTTGGCGACCGCGGCCGGGGCCAGCTGGCCGAGCATGGCGTTGACCGCTCCGGTGGTCTTGGCGGTCTCGCCATCGAGGACGTAGTCGGCATAGGTGTCGAAGCCGAGCATCGTCGCGCGCTCGGCGCGGAGCTCGAGCACGCGGGCCACCAGCTCGCGGTTGTCCCACTGGTTGCCGCGGGCGCCGCGGGCCACCGAGGCCTTGTGGATGCGCTCGCGCAGCTCGCGGTTGGCCAGCTGCGAAAGCGGCGGCTGGCCCGTGGTGTTGAGCAGGGTGATGACGTACTTGCCCTCGTGGCCGCGGGCCGTGGCGGCGTTGGCGGCGGTCTGGACCTGCTCCGGCGTCAGGCCTTCGAGCTCCGCGGCGGTGTCGCCCACCACGGCGGAATCGTTGACCTCGGCCAGCACGTTCTGGCTGAAGGTCGTGCCCAGCGTCGCCAGCTCGGCGTTGATCGCCTTCAGGCGCGCCTTCTGGCCCTCGTCGAGCGCGGCGCCGGCGCGGACCAGGTCCTTGTAGTACTCCTCGACCAGGCGCACGCCCTCGGCGTCGAGGCCCAGGTCGGCGCGGCCTTCGTACCGGGCCTCGATGCGCGCGAACAGCTTCGGGTCCAGCGCGATCGCGTCGCGGTGGGCGGCGAACTTCGCCGAGTAGTCGGCCTGCAGCTTCTTGCGGGCGTCGTTGGTGTCGGTGCCGACCAGGTTGAAGAACACGCGCATCGCCCGGCCCAGCACGGCGCCGCGCTTCTCGAGCGGGACGATGGTGTTGTCGAAGGTCGGCGGTTCGGGGTTGTCGGCGATCGCACGGACCTCCGCCAGCTGCTCGGCCATGCCGGCGTCGAAGGCCGGGGCGAAGTGCTCGTCCTCGATCCGGTCGAAGTGCGGGTACTGCAGCGGGAGCGTGCTTTCGACCGCGAACGGATTGCCCTGGAGGGCCTCGGCGCTCGCCGCGAGCCTGGCCGGCGCGGCGTCCGCGGACTGGGCGAGGGCAGGCGACATGCCGGCACCGGCGAGCGAGATGGCCAGGGCGAGCGTCAGCGGATGCTTCATCGGGGGAGTTCCTTGCGGTACGGAGTCCCCTAGGGTACCGCGGCCCGCGGTGGGGCTCCCATGACTAAAGGCATGGGCGTGCAGGCGCGGGACGGGTGCCTCCGGCGGGTCGCCCCGGCGCTGGGGGCGGTCAGCGGACGATGGTCACCGGCAGGTCGGTCTGGGCGATGACCTTGCTCGAGACCGAGCCCAGCAGGATGCCCTTCACCGCGCCCCGGCCATGGCTGCCCATCACGACCAGGTCGGCCTTGTGCGTGCGCGCCGCCTCGAGGATGGCCTTGGCGGGCTCGCCGACCACCGGGAGCTCGCGGACGTCGGCCTGGCTGCGCGCCAGCGCCCTGCGCGCCGGTGCCAGCATCCGCTCGTGGCTCTCGGCGTGCAGCCGCTGCATGGCTTCGCGACCGATGCGGGTTTCGACGCCGGGAAACGGCGCCGGGTCGACGGCCACGAGGAAGATCCGCGCGGGCTTGGCCATCTTGCGGGCCAGCGTGCGCGCGTGCTTCACCGCGCGCAGGCTGATGTCGCTGCCGTCGACGGCGACCAGGATCTTCATCGTGTGCGTCCTTCGTTCTGTCCCTGGGAGGCGATTCTACGCGCTGGCGGGGCGCCTGGGCTGCCGCGCTCGGCTCATTTCTCGACGAAGGCGCGCTCGAAGACGTAGTGGCCCGCCACGCCGATGCGCGTGGACGCCTGGAAACCGCGGCCGTCGAGCAGGGTGCGGAAGTCGGCCAGCATCGCCGGGCTGCCGCAGAGCATGGCGCGGTCGTGCGCCGGGTCCAGCGCGTCCAGCCCCAGGTCGGTGGCCATGCGGCCGCTCGCCAGCAGGTCGGTCAGGCGCCCGCGCCGGGGCCGGCCCTGGAACACGAAGTCCTCCCGCGTCACCGCCGGGTAGTACAGCAGGCGGTCGCGCAGGACCTCGCCCAGCAGTTCGTGGCGCGGCAGTTCGTTGGCGATGTAGTCCCGGTAGCAGAGGTCGACCTCGCGGCGCACGCCGTGGCAGACCACCACGCGCTCGAAGCGCTCGTAGGTCTCCGGGTCCTTGATGATCGACAGCCACGGCGCCAGCCCGGTCCCGGTGCCCAGCAGGTACAGGTTGCGCCCCGGGTGCAGGTCGCTGATCAGCAGCGTGCCGGTCGGCTTGCGCCCCACCAGCACCCGGTCGCCCGGCCTGACGTGCTGCAGCCGCGAGGTCAGCGGGCCGTTGGCCACCTTGATGCTGAAGAACTCCAGCTGCTCCTCCCAGTTCCCGCTCGCGATGGAATAGGCCCGCATCAGCGGCTTCGTGCCGCCGTCCGGCTGTTCGACCGGCAGCCCGATCATCACGAACTGGCCGTTGGCGAAGCGGAAACCGTCGTCGCGGGGCGTGGTGAAGCTGAAGTAGTCGTCCGTCCAGTGACGGACATCCTGCACCGTTTCGGTGCCAAACGCAGAGGACATGCGGGTTCTGGCCGGGGGGAAGGAAAACCCGCCCATTGTAACGCCGCCCCCGCCCGACTTCTGCAGGAGCAGCTACAGCTGCGACCGTATCGCTGTCGCGAGTCCCGGACCGCTGTCGCGAGTCCGGATCGCAGCTGTAGCTGCTCCTGCACGGGGGGAGGGCGGGCGGGGCGGGTCAGCGGTAGCCGGCGGCCTGGAGCTCGAACAGCTCGGCGTAGCGGCCGCCGGCGTCCATCAGCTCGGCGTGGGTGCCGCTGGCCTCGATGCGGCCGTCGCCCATCACCAGGATGCGGTCGGCCATGCGCACGCTGGAGAAGCGGTGCGAGATCAGGACCGCCGTGCGGCCGTCGGACAGCTCGCGGAAGCGCTGGAACACTTCATATTCGCTGCGCGCGTCGCGCGCGGCCGTCGGCTCGTCCAGGATCATCACCTGGGCGTCGCGCATGTAGGCCCGGGCGATGGCGATCTTCTGCCACTGGCCGCCCGAAAGGTCGACGCCGTCCTTGAAGCGGCGCCCGATCACCTGGTCGTAGCCGCGCGGCAGTCCTGCGATGACCTCCTCCGCCATGGCCCGGCGCGCGGCCGCCTCGATGCGCCCGCGGTCGCCCATGGCCTCGATCTGGCCGACGCCGATGTTCTCGGCCGCGGTCATGTGGAAGCGCACGAAGTCCTGGAAGATCACGCCGATGTTGGCGCGCAGGTCGTCCAGGTCGTAGTCGCGCAGGTCGCGGCCGTCGAGCAGGATCCGGCCCTCGTCGGGGTCGTACAGCCGGGCCAGCAGCTTGACCAGGGTGGTCTTGCCGGCGCCGTTCTCGCCGACCAGGGCCAGGACCTCGCCGGCGCGCAGCTCGAGGTCCACGCCGCGCAGCGCCCAGCGCGCGGCCTCCGGGTAGCGGAAGCCGACGTTCTCGAACACGAAGCCGGACCGGATCGGCCGCGGCACCGGCGCCGCATCCGGCTTGGACACGATCTCCGGCCGGATGTCGAAGAAGGAGTACAGGTCGTCCAGGAACATGGCCTGGCCGGCCACCTGGGAGAAGCCCACCAGCAGCCCCTCCAGCAGCTGGCGCAGGCGCCGGAAGCTGCCGGCGAGGAAGGTCAGGTCGCCGATGGAGAAGTCGCCGTTCACCGTCCGCCAGGCGATGTAGGCATAGGCGACGTAATAGCCCAGGGTGCCGAGCGCGGCGAGCAGGGTGCCCCAGAAGGCGCGCCGGCGCGCCAGGCGGCGGTTGGCCACCAGGAAGGCCTGCGACAGCGTCCGGAAGCGCTCGACCAGGAAGCGGTGCAGCCCGAAGATCTTCACTTCCTTCGCGGTGTCGACGCTTGCTCCGGTCTGGCGCAGGTATTCCAGCTGCCGGCGCTCGGGGGTCCACTGGAAATTGAGCGAGTAGTTGAGCGCGTTGAAGTGCGACTCGCCGACGAAGGCCGGCACCAGGGCCACCGCCAGCAGCAGGATCAGCCACGGTGCGTAGACCAGGAGCCCGGCGGAGAAGCTGGCGATGGTGACCACGTCCTGGGCCTGGCCGAACAGCTGGCCCATCAGGTTCATCCGGCCCATGGTCTGGCGCCGGGCGCGGTCGAGCCGGTCCTGCAGCTCGGGGTCCTCGAAGTCCTCGAGGTCGAGGGTGGCCGCGTGCTCCATGAGCCGGATGCTGGCCGCGTTGGCGAACATCTCCGACAGCACCTGGTCGCAGTAGGACACCAGCCGGCCGAGCAGGTCGGACAGGATCGCCAGGCCCAGCTCGGCCGCGAGCAGCAGGGCCAGGTGGTCGAGCAGGCCGCTGCGCCAGGCCTCGGCGAAGCCGTCGCCGACGGCCCCCGCACCGACCAGGCGGATGGCCTCGTCGATGATCAGCTTGCCCAGGTACAGCATCGCCACCGGCAGCAGCGCCCGCAGCAGCCGCAGGGCGAGGGTGGCGAGGGTCAGCCCGCGGCTGGTGCGCCAGATCTCGCGCAGGAAGGGCGGGAG
>JAAZHF010000080.1 GCA_012510865.1 Gammaproteobacteria bacterium | reverse complement strand
TCGTTGGACACCGCGGCGTCCACGGTGATCCAGGGGCTGTCGCCGGCGAGCACGGTTTGCGACGGGCGCAGCCAGGCCTTGTGGGCGTCGGCGGCCATGGGCAGGGTCGCGGCCAGCGCGATCGCGAGGGCGAGGGTCTTCTTCATCGAGGGTCTCCGGTTCGTGTGCTGGTCGTGCTTCAGGGCTTGATGGACAGGGCCACGGCGCCGAGCTCGGTCCTGCCGCGGGCCTGGCCGGACCGCGCGGCGGTCGCCGGCCAGTCGAAGGGGATCTTCAGCAGCTCGCGGCCGCCGATTTCGCGGACCGCTTCCACCACCACGCTGTAGCGGCCGGGGGCAAGCCCGGCCAGGCGCGGGTCGCGGGCGTCGAACGACAGCGCATGCCGGCCGGCGGGCCGGGTCGGGCCGGTGACGCCGTCGACCGGCATCGCCTGGTTGCGGCCGGACTTGCGCCACCACTGGCGCAGGTCGGGCAGCCACTTGGTGCCGTGGCCCGCGGCGGTGTCCTTGAGCATGTACCAGACCGCGAGGTCGGCGGCGGCCTTGCCGTCGGCGCCTTCGACGTACACCGCCACGTAGGGGCGGTGGTACTCGGCCACGGTCATGGAGGGGATCTCGACCTCGATGGTCAGTTCCGCGGCGTGCACCGGCGCGGCGAGCAGGCCGCCGAGGGCGATGGTCAGGGGAATGCGCATGGCGTGGTCCTCGTGGTCGGAGGGATCAGTGGATGAAAAGCAGGGCGAGCAGCACCGGCACCACCAGGCCCAGGCCGACGAAGGGCCAGGTGCCGGGGCGCTGGCGCGCGTGCATCTGCAGCAGGAACAGCCCGGTCAGCGTGAACACGATGCAGGCGATCGCGAAGACGTCGATGAACCAGCCCCAGGCCGGGCCGGCGTTGCGGCCCTTGTGCAGGTCGTTGAGGTAGGAGATCCAGCCGCGGTCGGTGCGTTCGTACTCGACCGCGCCGGTGGCCTTGTCGATCGCCAGCCACGCATCGCGGCCGGGGCCCGGCATCGACAGGTAGACCTCGTCCGCGGACCACTCGGCCTCGCGGCCGCCGAGCGGGGCGTCGAGCGCGTCGCGCAGCCAGCGCGCCACGTCCGCGGGCAGCGGCGCGTTGCCCTCGTCGCGGGCGGCGAGGCCGGCCAGCAGGGCCGGCGGCAGCTCCACCTCGCGATTGTCGACCCGCGGGCTGCCCTCGATCTTCGCCGCGTGGTTGAGGGTGATGCCGGTGACCGCGAACAGCAGCATCCCGACCAGGCACACGGCCGAGCTGATCCAGTGCCACTGGTGCAGCGTGCGCAGCCAGAAGCCGCGGCGCTGGCGGGCGGGGGCCGGGTCGGGAGTGGCGGGCGTGGTCACGCGGGCGGCCTCAGAACTGCATGTTCAGGCTGATCCAGAGGTTCCTCGCCTTGTCCTTGTTGTTGTAGTCGTCCAGGTTGGTCGGCGCCCATTCGCCGGTCGCCTCGTCCTGGGCCCACAGCGTCTGGAACGAGGTGAAGTCCTCGTCGAGCAGGTTGTTGATCCGGGCGTTGATGGCGACGTTGTCGCTGAAGCGGTACTGGGCACCGAGGTGGAGCACGGTGTAGTCCTGGTAGTCGCGGCGCACGCCGTCGATGACGTCGCGGTAGCGCCTGGAGCGCGTTTCCGAGACCAGCTGCATGCCGAAGCGCCCGGTCGCCTGCCACGCCAGGGTGGCGTTGGCCATGTGCCGGGCGGTGTCGGTCAGCGGCAGGCCTTCGTCGGGGCCGCTGAGCTGCTCGCTGTCGGTGAAGGTGTAGTTCGCGCGCAGCGACCAGGCCTC
>JAAZHF010000009.1 GCA_012510865.1 Gammaproteobacteria bacterium | reverse complement strand
TCACCGACCGGGGAGCCGGCCTACCGCTTCGTCACCCGCATGATCCTCAAGTGGGACGACATCGAGGGCCAGGGCCCGAATCCCTGAGGCGGCGCGCGCCGCGGGAGCGGGCGCGATCGCCTGCCGTATCATTCCCGCATCGCGGCCGCCGCCGCTCCCGTGGGGATCCCACCGCCATGTCCAGCCTCGCCGGCAAGACCCTCTTCATCACCGGTGCCTCGCGCGGCATCGGCCTGGCCATCGCCGTGCGCGCCGCGCGCGACGGCGCCAACGTCGCCATCGCCGCCAAGTCCGACGTCCCCAACCCGAAGCTGCCGGGCACCATCCACACCGCCGCCAGGGCGGTCGACGAAGCCGGCGGCCGCGGACTGGCGCTCAAGTGCGACATCCGCGACGAGGACCAGGTGCGCGCCGCGGTCGCGGCCACGGCCGAGGCATTCGGTGGCATCGACGTCCTGGTCAACAACGCCAGCGCGATCTGGCTGCGGGGCGTGCTGGACACGCCGATGAAGCGCTTCGACCTGATGCAGCAGGTGAACGCCCGCGGCAGCTTCCTCTGCGCCCAGGCCTGCCTGCCGCACCTGTTCGAAGCCGCCAATCCGCACATCCTCACGCTCGCGCCGCCGCCGTCGCTGGACCCGAAGTGGTGGGGCCCGCACACCGGCTACACCCTCGCCAAGATGGGCATGAGCTTCGTGACCCTCGGCCTGGCGGCCGAGTTCGGGCCGCGCGGCGTCGCCGTGAACGCGCTGTGGCCGCGCACCATCATCGGCACCGACGCGCTGAACATGATCCCGGGCGTCGAGCCCGGCAACGGCCGCAGCCCGGAGATCATGGCCGACGCCGCGCACGCCGTCCTGGTACGGCCGGCGGCCGGATTCACGGGCAACTTCCTGATCGACGACGAAGTGCTGGCCGAGGCGGGCGTCACCGACCTCTCCGGCTACGCGATGGATCCGTCCAGGCCGCTGTACCCGGACCTGTTCCTGGACTGAAAGGCGCGGCCGCGCACAATGGCGCACCCCACGCCCGGAACCGCCCAGATGCCCGCCGCCGCCGCCGACCTGCTCGCCCTCGGGCGCGACTACTGCCTCCCGGTCTATCGCCCGCGCGCGATGGTCCTCGAACGTGGCCGCGGCGCGCGGGTATGGGACAGCACGGGTCGCGAATACATCGACTTCTCCGCGGGGATCGCGGTCTGCAGCCTCGGCCACGCCGACCCCGACCTGGTCGCGGCCCTGGTCGACCAGGCCGGCAGGCTCTGGCACACCAGCAACGTCTTCCAGAGCGAGCCGCCGCTGCGCCTGGCGCAGGAACTGGTGGAGGCGTCGCGCTTCGCCAGCCGGGTGTCCCTCTGCAACTCCGGCGCCGAGGCCAACGAGGCCGCGATCAAGCTGGTGCGCAAGTGGGCGGCGGCGCAGGGGCGCGCGCCGGAGCGGCGGGTGGTCCTGAGCTTCCGCGGCAGCTTCCACGGCCGCACCCTGGCCACGGTCGCCGCCACCGCGCAGCCGAAGTACCAGGCCGGCTACGAGCCGCTGCCCGGCGGCTTCCGCTACGTCGGTTTCAACGACGTCGCGGCGCTGGAGGCGGCGATGGCCGGCGGCGACGTCGCCGCGGTGATGCTGGAACCGGTCCAGGGCGAGGGCGGCGTGCTGCCGGCGGCGCCCGGCTTCCTGCAGGCGGTGCGCGCGCTGTGCGACCGCCATGGCGCACTGCTCGTGCTCGACGAGATCCAGAGTGGCATGGGGCGCACGGGCGAGCTGTTCGCGCACTGGCACGACGGCGTCGTGCCCGACATCGTCACCCTGGCGAAGGCCCTGGGCGGCGGCTTCCCGGTCGGCGCGATGCTGGTCGGTCCGGCGGCCGCGGACGCCATGCAGTTCGGCGACCACGGCACCACGTTCGGCGGCAATCCGCTGGCGGCCGCCGTGGCCAGGGTGGCGCTGCGCAAGCTCGCCTCCCCCGCGATCGCCGCCAACGTCGCGCGCCAGGAGGCCGCGCTGCGCGCGGGGCTCGCGGCCATCGACGAAGCGCCCGGGCTGTTCTCCGGGGTGCGCGGACGCGGGCTGATGCTGGGTGCCGTCCTGCGCCCGGCGTTCGCCGGCCGGGCCGGGGAGATCCTGGACCTGGCCGCGGCGGAGGGCCTGCTCCTGCTGCAGGCAGGCCCGGACGTGCTGCGCATGGTGCCGCCGCTGAACATCGGCGACGAGGACGTGGCCGAGGGCCTGGTCCGCCTGCGCAGGGCGCTGCGGGCATTCGCGCGCTGAGGCGGCCGGGCAGCCCGGCGCCGCGTGGCGCGGTGCCGTGGGCCGCGGCTGCCATCGCGCGCCGCGCTTGCGTCGCTCCCGGGCTCAGCCGGCCGCCACCACCCTGAATGCTTCGCGCGCCGCCGCCACCGTGGCCTCCAGCACCGCGTCGTCGTGCGCGCTGGAGACGAAGCCGGCCTCGTAGGCCGAGGGCGCGAGGAACACGCCGCGCTCCAGCATCGCGTGGAAGAAGCG
>JAAZHF010000079.1 GCA_012510865.1 Gammaproteobacteria bacterium | reverse complement strand
GTCCAGGCCCTCGCGCAGCCTGGGCGACGGCGGATGCGCGTCGCCGATGTGCACGCCCGCGTCGAGCAGCGCGTCGATCACCGCCTGGTTGCCCGGCTGGTCCAGGAAGTGGCCCAGCGCCCGAGCGACCTCGTCACCGATGTCCGGGACCCGCTTGAACAGCGGCCAGGGCGTGCGCCGGATGCGGTCGAGGTCTCCGAACCAGGCGGCCAGGGCCTTGGCCGTGCTCTCTCCCACGTGCTCGATCCCGAGAGCGAACAGGAAGCGCTCGAGCGTCGTGTCGCGACTGCGGTCGATCGCGGCCACCAGGTTCTCCGCCCACTTCGTCGCCACCTTGCCCGCCTTCGCCGTCCCGGGCGTGGTGCCGTCACGCTCGTCGGCGAGGCGCTTCATTTCGACGAAGTCGTCGACGCCGAGCCGGTAGAGGTCGGCGACGCTCCGGACCTGGTCGAAGTCCACCAGGGCCTGGATCAGGCGCTCGCCCAGGCCCTCGATGTCCATCGCGCGCCGTGACGCGAAGTGGAACAGGCCCTGCACGCGCTGCGCGGGGCAGACCAGCTCGCCGCTGCAGCGGGCGACCACCTCGCCCTCCTCCCGCACGAGCTCGGAGCCGCAGGCCGGGCAGCGCTCCGGCATCCGCCAGGGCACCGTGCCGGCCGGCCGCTTCTCGGGGATGACGCGCAGGACCTCGGGAATGACGTCGCCGGCGCGGCGGACGATCACCGTGTCCCCGACGCGCACGTCCAGGCGCGCGACCTGGTCGGCGTTGTGCAGGGTGGCGCGGGTGACCGTCACGCCGCCGACGTGCACCGGCCGCAGCAGCACCCAGGGCGTCACCGCGCCGGTGCGGCCGACGTTGACCTCGATCGCCTCGACCACGGTCGATTCCTCCTGCGCCGGGAACTTGTGCGCGATCGCCCATCGCGGCGCGCGCGACACGAAGCCGAGCTCCCGCTGCAGCGCATGGTCGTCGACCTTGTAGACCACGCCGTCGATGTCGTACGGCAGGCCGTCGCGGGCCCGGCCGATGCGCCGGTAGTAGTCGAGCACGCCCTCCAGGCCGACCGCCCGCTCCGCCAGCGGCGACACCGGCAGGCCGAAGCCCCGCAGCCATGCCAGCACCCCCGTGTGCGTGCCCGGCAGCGTGGCGCCCTCCACCTCGCCCAGCGCGTAGGCGAAGAACGCCAGCGGTCGCCGCGCGGTGACGGCCGGGTCGAGCTGCCGGAGGGAGCCGGCCGCGCCGTTGCGCGGGTTGGCGAGCGGCCTGGCGCCGTGCGCGAGCGCCCAGGCGTTGTACTCGTCGAAGCCGGCGCGCGGCATGTAGACCTCGCCGCGGACCTCGAGGACCGCGGGCACGCCGGCATCGCCGGGGTCGCGCAGCCGCAGCGGGATCGCCTTCACCGTGCGCAGGTTGGGCGTGACGTCCTCGCCCGTGGCGCCGTCGCCGCGGGTCGCTCCGCGCACGAACAGGCCGTCTTCGTAGCGCAGGCTGATCGCCAGGCCGTCGAACTTCGGCTCCGCGGAGAACACCGGCTCGTCCACGCCGGTCTCGCGCGCGACCCGGGCCACGAACTCCGCGACCTCCCCGTCGCTGAAGGCGTTGCCCAGCGACAGCATCGGCACCGCGTGCCGGACCTCGGCGAACCGCCCCGACGGGGCCCCGCCGCCCCGCAGCGTCGGCGAGTCGGGCGTGCGCAGCGAGGGGTCGGCCTCCTCGAGCGCGGCGAGCTCGCGCAGCAGCCGGTCGTACTCGGCGTCCGGCATCTCCGGATCGTCGAGCACGTGGTAGCGATGGTTGGCGTCGTCGATCAGGCGGCGCAGTTCGGCGGCGCGCTTGCGGGAGGGCTGGGGCATGGCCCGATTGTCCCCCGGAACCCGTGGGAGCGGCTATAGCCGCGATCGCCGCCGAGCGGCGCCCCCCGGGCGGGCGCCTGCCTACCAGTCGGGGCTGCGCGTGATCGGCACGTCCTGCTGGCGGTCGTAGGTGCGCAGCTCTTCGCGCAGGTGCGCGATGCGCTGGCGTCCGAGCGCATTGCGGTGCTCGTCCAGGAGCACGCCGTCGAGCAGGTCGGCCATGCGCTCGGCGGTCGGCAGCATCGCGTCCCAGGCTTCGAGCGCCGACACCGGGGCCGGCAGGGTCAGGAAGAAGGCGATCGCCGGCGTCTCCATCGACTGGATGTCGGCCATGTCGAAGCTGCCGGGGCGGCGGATGTTGGCGACGCTGAACACCGGGCCACGCTCGGGGTGGCCGCTGACCAGGCGATGGAAGACGTTGAGGTGGCCGTAGGTCAGGCCGGCCTTCTCGGCCGCGACCACGATGTCAGGGCCGCGCAGCACCTGGCCGGCCCGCGCGGCGATGTACAGGGTCACGATCTTGTCGAACTCGTCGCTCACCCGCTTGCCATACTGGCTCACGGTCGCGCCCGCCGTGCCGCCGACGGCGTCGTCGAGCAGCTCCATCTCGGCCTGGACGGCTTCCCCGGACCCGGCCGGCCCGCCCTCGCCGCCCAGTTCGCGCTCGAGCTGCGCGCCCAGCGTCGGCTCCATGCGCTCCTCGCGCGCGGCCGGCTGCGCCACCCGGCGGCCCTGCGGGCTCCGCGGCCGCGTGCCGAAATACCAGATTGCCGCGAACAGCAGGATGCCAGGGACCAGGATCCGGATCCGCAGCAGCCAGTCGTCGCTCATCGGGTCTTCCCGTCCAGGTTCACGCGGCGCCGGCCAGGCGCGCGGCTTCCGCAAGGTCGACCGACACCAGCCTGCTGACGCCGGGCTCGCGCATGGTAACGCCCGAGAGCTGCTTCGCGGCCTCCATGGTGGCCTTGTTGTGGGTCACGAACAGGAACTGCACCTTCTCGCTCATCTCGGTGACCATCGCGCTGAAGCGGCCGACGTTGGCCTCGTCCAGCGGCGCGTCGACCTCGTCGAGCAGGCAGAACGGCGCGGGATTGAGCTGGAAGATCGCGAACACCAGCGCCACGGCCGTCATCGCCTTCTCGCCGCCCGACAGAAGCGAGATGTTCGACTCGCGCTTGCCCGGCAGGCGCGACATGATCGCCACGCCGGTGTCGAGCAGGTCCTCGCCGGTGAGCTCGAGGTAGGCGTGGCCGCCGCCGAACAGGCGCGGATAGATCTCCTGCACGCCTGAGTTGACGCGGTCGAAGGTGTCCTTGAAGCGGCCGCGGGTCTCGCGGTCGATCTTGCGGATCGCGGCCTCGAGCGGTTCCAGCGCGGAGGTGAGGTCGGCGTCCTGGCTGTCCAGGTATTCCTTGCGCTGCGCCGCCTCGGCGTGCTCCTGGATGGCCGCGAGGTTCACCGGCTCGCGGCGCCGCAGCTTCGCGTCGAAGTCGGCGCCCGCCTTTTCCCAGGCCGCGGCATCCGCATCCGCGGCCAGGCCGGCGAGCACGTCCTCGAGCACGAAGCCGGCCCCGGCCACCGCCGCCCCCAGCTGCTCGGCGCGGATGACCAGCGCCTGCTGGTCCAGCCGCCGCTGGGCGATGGCCTCGCGCTGGGCGACGGACTGCTCTTCGCGCTGGTGCCGCACGCGCTCGTGTTCGCGCAGGGCCTGGTCGATGCCGTCGAGCGCGCTGCGCGCCTGCGCCAGCACCTGCTCGGCGCGCACGCGTTCCGCCAGCGCCGCCTGGCGCTGCGCCTCCAGCTCGTCGACCGGACTGTCGCCGGCGGCCAGCTGGGCCGCGATCTCGCCCAGGCGGCTGTCCAGCTGGCCGCGCTGGCCGCCCATGCGCTCGAGCGCCTGCCGCAGCGCCGCGGCCTGGGCGCGCTGCGTCTCGAGCTGCAGCGCCAGCGCATGGGCCTGCTCGCGGGATTCGCGCGCGGCGGCGCGGGCGGCATCGCGCGCCTCCGCCAGCCGCGCGCGCCCGGCTTCCAGCTCGCGGCGAACGCCCTCGAGCCCGGCCATGCGCGAGACGGCGTCCTCCAGCCGGCCGCGCGCGGCCCGCGCCTGCTCGGCGCTTGCGGCGATCGATTCACCGAGCTGGACGAGCTCGGCGTCGATGCGCTCGATGCGGGTGCGGGCGGCATCCAGCCGCCCCTGCTGGCCCTGCAGGCGACCGGCGAGCTCGGAGATGCTGCGATGGGCGTGGTAGAGCTGGCGCTGCGCATCCTCGCGCGCCTGTTCGGCGGCCAGCAGGCGTTCGCGGCCGCTGGCCAACGCGTCCTCGAGCGCGGCTTCGCGCGCCTGCAGCTGCTCGATGTGCTCGCGCAGGTCCTGGATCTCGCGCTCGCGCAGCAGCGCGCCCTGGCGCGCGGCGCCGGAGCGCAGCACCCGCAGCCAGCCGTCGCCAAGCCGGTCGCCATCGCGGGTGATCACGGAATCGCCCGGCTGCAGGCGCGCCTGCAGTTCGCGCGCCTCGTCCAGCGATCCGGCCACGTGCAGGCGCGACAGCAGGCGGCGGACCGCGAGCGGACCGCGCACGCGCGCGGCCAGCGACGTGGGCGCGAAGTCCGCGTGGCCGGCGTCCGCCGCGACCAGCGCGATGCGGCCGTCGCCGAGATCGGCGAGGGCATCCACCAGCGCCTCCGGCCGATCCACCAGCACGCCCTCGATCATCTGGCCGAGCGCGCCCTCGACCGCGTTTTCCCAGCCCGGCTCCACCTCGAGCGACTCGCCCACGCGGCGCGCGGAATCCAGGCCGCGCTCGCGCAGCCAGGCCATCGCCGCGCCCTGCTCCTGCCCGCGCGCCGCGTGCTGGAGCGTTTCCAGCGAGGCCAGGCGCCCGCGCGCTTCCTGCGCCTGCTTGCGGACCTCGGAAATCTCCTGCTGCGCGGCGCGCTGCCGGTCCTGCAGGTCGAGCGCGGCCTGCTTGCGCGCATCCAGCGTCTCGTTCAGGCCATCCAGCGCGATCTTCTGGGCTTCGTGCTCCCCGGCCACCCGCTCGAAGGATTCGGCCAGCGCGTCCAGGTCCAGCCCCGCGCGCTCGGCGGCGAGCGCTTCGCGGCGGCGGGATTCCTCCAGCGCCTGGCGGTCGAGGTAGTCGACCCGGGTGCGTTCGACGTCGGCTGCGCGCGCGGCCTCGCCGGCCTCGCGGCTGTGTGCGTCCCAGCGCTCCTGCCAGTCGGCCAGCGCGGCCTCGGCGGTGCGCAGGGCCTCCTGGCGGGCTTCGTCGTCCTCGCGCAGCGCCTCGAGCGCCGGCCCGGCCTCGGCCACGGCGTCGGCGAGGATCGCCATCCGCTCCTGGTCCCCGCTGATGTGCTGCGCCAGCTCGGCGATGGCGACCTCGGCCTCCTCGCGCGCCTGCAGCAAGCGCTGCGACAGCTCGCGCTGGTGGGCGATCTGCTGCTCGATGCGCGCGAGCGCCCCGCCGACTTCATAGCCGGCGGCCTGTGCGCGATTGAGCGCCTCCATCGCGTCCTCCCGCTGCGCGCGGCCCTCCTCCAGCGCGCGCTCCGCCTCGCGCTGTTCGGCGATCAGCTGCTGCAGTCGGGCCTCCTCCTGCGCGAGGCCCTCGCGCAGGGTGCCCAGCCCGGCGTCGAGCGCGCGGTATTCCAGCGCCTTCCACTCGGCGTCGCGCACCCTCCGCTCTTCCTGGATGGCGGTGTACTGCTCGGCCTGCCGCGCCTGCCGCGCAAGATGCGGCAGCTGCTTGCCGACCTCCTCGCGCAGGTCGTTGAGGCGGTCCAGGTTCTCGCGGGTGTGGCGGATGCGGGTCTCGGTTTCCCTGCGGCGCTCCTTGTACTTGGAGATGCCGGCGGCCTCCTCGAGGTACACGCGCAGCTCCTCCGGCTTCGCCTCGATGATCTGGCTGATCATCCCCTGCTCGATGATCGAGTAGCTGCGCGGCCCGAGGCCGGTGCCGAGGAACAGGTCGGTGATGTCGCGGCGGCGGCACTTGGTGCCGTTGAGGTAGTAGTTGCTCTGGCCGTCGCGGCTGACCAGGCGCCGGACCGAGATTTCGTTGAAGGCGGCGAACTCGCCGCTGATGGTGTGGTCGCTGTTGTCGAAGATCAGCTCGACCGAGGCCTGCGACACCGGCTTGCGCGCGGCGGAGCCGGAGAAGATC
>JAAZHF010000078.1 GCA_012510865.1 Gammaproteobacteria bacterium | reverse complement strand
GCTACGCGCAGGCCCTGCGCGTCCTCCGCGGGGCGCACGGCGACGACCACCCCGACGTCGCCGCGCTGGACGCCGCCCTGCGCGAACTCGATTGAACGAAACACGCCCCCGGCCCTTCCCCTGCCCGAACACGAGGCCCCGCCATGCGCACATGGATGATCGCCACCCTGCTCGCCCTGTCCCCGGCCGCCGCGGTCGCCGGCACCCCGCTGCCCGACGCCCCGCACGTGGTCGTGCAGGGCGAGGGCCTGGTCAGCGTGGCGCCCGACTCGGCCACCGTGTCGATGGTCGCCCGGCATCGCAGCACCAGCGCGGCCGAGGCCAAGCGCGTCGTCGACCGCGCCGTCGACGCCCTGCTGGAGGCCGCGCCCGGCTTCGACATCGATCCCGACGACATCAGCGCCTCCGACCTGGTCCTGCACGAGGACCAGGACTACGACGACGAGGGCCGCCGCCTGCTGCCCGTCGAGCACCTCGCCACGCGCGAGGTGAAGGTGCGCCTGGAGGACCTCGACCGGCTGGGCGAATGGATGGACGCCGCGCTGGCGGCGGGATTCACCAATGTGTCGGACGTCAGCTTCAAGTCCAGCCAGGAAGCGCGCCTGCGCGAGGACGCGCGGAAGCAGGCGGTGGCCGATGCGCGGGAGAAGGCCCGCGGCCTGGCGGTGGCGTTCGGCGGCCGGCTCGGGCCGGTGTACAGCATCAACAGCCTGAACTCGATGCAGGCGCACGGATATGGGAACACCTCGCTGGACCGGGTCGTGGTGACCGGATCGCGCATCGAGCGCGGACGCTACCTGGAGCCGAAGATCGATTTCACGGAACGGGTGTCGGCGGTGTTCGAGATTTCGCGCTAAGCCGGCCTTGACCCGACATTGCTGGCAGTGAGCGAGGCCCGGCTCGAGCTCCTCACTGCCTGCGCGGATCGACGGGGAGTTCCGGCGTCGAGTCCATCAGGATCTCGAGGCTCTCCTGCGCCTGACGGCTGCGATCGCCCCGCGCCGTGGCCCGCTCCTGGTCGCGACGCTGCTGTTCGAGAATGCCGGCCGGTACCACGTCGACCGCCCGCGCCCGCTGCAGGAAGGCACGGTCGCCCGCCTGCAGCTGGCAATTCCGGCTCAGCGTGGCCTGCTCGGCGCCGTTGCGTGCTGCGGCGCTCTGCAGATTGACCACGACGCCCAGGGTGTCGCCCAGCGGCTCCAGCCGGATGCAGATCGCATCGATCATCGCCTGCGAGCGCAGCTCGTTGCGCTCGACCAGCACGAACAGGTTCTCCCGGTCGATCCAGACCACGGACGCCAGGCCATCCATGTCCCGAAGCGCAGCCCGTGCCGCCTCATGGTCCACGCGTCGCGCCGGATCGGCGAGCTTGATCGCCTTCCGGAAGTCCTCGTTCATCGCCATCAGACCGTCCTGGATCCCCTGCTGGTCCCCCACCATCGCGGACGCACGGATGGACGCGATCTGCCCAGCGGTCCTCAGCGGGTCCATCGGCTGGCCGGCCTGCTCCGGACGGGCCTCCGCCGGTGGCGCCGCCTCCCGACAGCCGGCCAGCAGTCCCACCGCGACAGCAATGGTCGCCACCATGCGAATGACAGAGTCCATTCGAACGCTCCCCGGTTCCCGGGTGTCCTGGAAGCAAGACACATGCCGACTGTTCGGAGCGCTGATCCGCCCGCGGGCGCATGCGCGCTGCCAGTGCGTGGCGCAAGCTGACGCTGCACGGCATCGCGCGGCAGTTCAATCCCCGCCGCGCGACACCGGCCGCACCCGCCCCTGTTCGATCTTCCACAGCCCGCCTTCGGTCGAAACGTACATGGGCGTGGCTGCCCACAGGCTCCAGTGCACGTGCGCTTCCGTCGGCACGGGACCCAGGATGTGGGTGACCATCATCGCCGCCAGCTTCGGTCCGCGGTTCAGCGCAATGCACGAACGGGTGAAACCGCGCTCCCCGGCAACCGCGCCGTCCCGGATCTCGAAGCGATGCGTGCCCCCGAGCGGGACCACGTCGTCGCGCGTGGTTCCCGGCAGCAGGTAGACGACCCAGCCGCCGTCGAACGCCGGATCCGGCAGCACCACGGTGTTGTAGCTCCTGGAGCACGCCTCAAAGGGCGCCTCCAGCGCGAGGCGACGCGCCATGGCCGCGCCCGATCCGAAGCTGTCCAGCGGCTCGGGCGTTCCGAGCGGCAGCAAGGGGCTGGGCACGCCCTCGGCGGACACCAGCACGCGGTACAGCGCATTGGGCGTCCCGTCGATGAAGGTCACGACGATCCCGCCGGCGTCGGCTCCGTACCCGCGGTGTCTGGTGGTTCGTCGCTGGCGAAAGCAGTCGCGCCGGCAAGTGCCAGGAGAGCGACGGCCAGCGAAACGCGAATGGCTGCGTCCATGATGTCCTCCCACGTCCCCGCCCGGGAGCATACGTCTTGAAACGCGTCTGCGTGATTGCACGATGGCGGCAACACTTTACGATGGGCGTCGCCCGGCCCGACCGCATCGACGGCGGCAGGCCGGCCGGACCACCACGCAGAAGGAGCCCTGCCTTGCCCCTGAAGCCTGCTTCCACCGGCCTTGCGCTCGTCGCCGCCCTGATGGGTGCGCCCCTGTGGGCCAACGAGGCGGCCGACGACCTTGTCGTCTTCGGCGCACGCCAACCCATCCCGGCCACGCTGACGTTGAACCGGTCCGAACGTAAGCTTCCCCGTCAAGCAGACATTTCAAAAGTAGAACCTTCGGCGGCTTGACGGTACTCGACCGGCGTCATGTCGCCGAGCGAGTCATGGGGACGCTCCTCGTTGTACTCGAGCATCCACCAGTACTCCGCCTCGCGCACGTCGTCGAGGCGGGTGAACAGGTGCTGGTCCAGGACCTCCTCGCGGAAGGTCCG